>DASZPW010000373.1:0-2557 GCA_035550155.1 Chitinophagaceae bacterium
TTCCGGGCCGAACTGGACGGGGAATGGCTCATATTTACCAACGACAAGGGCCGTTCGTGGATCTATCGAATGGATGAGCGCTGCTCTTATGGGGTTCACCGCTTGAAAGTGAGAGTGACAGACCTGGCAGGGAATGAAACCGTAAAAACCTGGTGGTTTAAACGCTTAACATCTTCGGCGCCGGTTAAAAAACATATTTCAAAGAAAACTGTTACCAGGAAGAAAAACTGATACTATGGCTACACACTTAAAAGAAGGACAAAAAGCGCCGGCCTTTACCGGTAAAGATCAAAATGGCAAAACCGTTTCGCTGGCAGATTTTAAAGGCAAGAAACTGCTGTTGTATTTCTACCCCGAAGATGATACGCCAACATGTACCATACAAGCCTGCAACCTGCGGGATAATTATGAATTATTAAAAAAGAATGGCTTTGTAGTATTGGGTGTAAGTCCGGATGACGTAAAGAAGCATAAAAAGTTTGAAGCGAAGTTTAGCCTGCCGTTTACCTTGCTTGCCGATCCTGAACATACTATTATTGATAAATATGGCGTGTGGGGTGAAAAGCAGATGTTTGGTAACCGTTATATGGGTGTGCATCGCACTACTTTTGTGATTGATGAAAAAGGCATCATTCAAAAAATTTTCCTCAAACCCAGGAGCAAACAGCATGCAGAAGAGATAATTGCTGCAATCAAATAAGTTTATAACATCTAATAAGAAATCTCAATTCCTTATTAGACGAATCAGATTTTTATTAAGAAAATGAAAGTGGCAAATAATCTTCTTGAATAATTACTGATTAAACTTTTGAGTTATTTAATTGAAAAGTTCACTTTTACTTCGGGCCTGTTTAATTTTATCTCGAAAGAAACTGGATGCTCTTTATCTAATGCATTGTAATTTTTGACAGCAATGTTATAGTCAGCTACTGAAACTATAATCCTGTTTTCCATTCCTTCCATTTGCCCCACTATGTCACTAAACTCCTTATTCGTAGCGATTGCATCATGCAGGTCCGTCTCTGCAGCCAGTATAGTATTCTGATCGGCAACAATCCGATTAAATGTTTGATCATCCAGGCTTTTGAAATCGATATTATCAACTTTATGATCAATTGTACTTTCGAGTTGTGAGGCTAATTCGCTACTAACAGGTATTTTTTTATTCTTTACCTGGGAATAGGCAACAGTTAATAACGCTCGTCCTCTTTCGCAGTTTGCTATAAAATCAGACCACTTGACTTCAAGGTTATTCTCGGCCACTTTAATTTTATTTTCAATTTCTTCCTTTTCAATCTTGTTCTTCTGGGTTTCAACAGAATTACAGGCAGCAGAGAGTACCAGTGTGAAGGCGAAAAAAAGAATCTTAGTATTTCTAAATGGATTCATAACATTCGATTTTTATTGAAAGATTATTATATGGTTATTTTAGCAATTCTAATAGCAGTTTACATAGGGCTTGTAAAGCAAAAGCCTGATAAAAAAATATGCAAACACGAAGGATAGAGCGCTGAAAATACTGTAAATAATTGGTGGTTTAGTGATTAGTCAAAACTAATTTTCTCCTCATTCAAAACTGCGGTTTTTACTGTTATAATTTTGTACCCCCAGAGGGTACAAAACTTAATTCAAAGCAATCCGGCTTTTTGTAAATAAATGGCTGCTTCTGTAACATTGGCAAAGTCGTAATGAAAGTATTCCCTTGCTTTTTTTAGAAAGCGTTTACAGTATGTATCTATAGTATGAGGAGATTTTGAAAGTATTGCTGCAATCTCATTCTGAGTAACACCTTGCTGATATGCCACTATTCTGGCCACATGCAATTCATTTACAGAAAAAACCTTAAGGTTCAAAAAATTCTCAATTACTCTTTGCATTACAATATCACCACGTTCTTTTTCTTTCTCACCTTTATTGGTAAAGAAGGTAGGTGAAAGTGATTCTCCATTGTATTCTCCTATAATTGTAAATTCATTCAGGTATTCAAGTAGCCTGTTTTTTTTATCATATTGAAAAACAGAGGCAGTTCTTTTTGTGAGCAAGTAATGTCCGTTATAATGTTTCAATGCAGTCAGGCTTGAGTACCGCTGCACCATAAATTCTAGAGAAAATTTTCCGCTGCATAGTATATCACAAAGCTGAAGAAAAACGCCATGAGTGGCTTTTTGTAAGCCGGGATGAATCAATCCCCAGTATTTTTTAATGTAAATTCTTTTTCATAATAGCCTAGCCAGCGTTGTACGCCATCCATTGCTGTTACCTCAAATGTTTTCATATCAACTACAAAATAAAATCGTTCATTACCAATTGTTCTTCTTAGAGAGTGTATTTCAGATTCCTGTAATTGTGGAGAGACAATTGGTTCTGAAGGTCCGGACGGAAATAGGGAGATAACATATTCTTTTAGTAAATCAAAATCAGACGGGTCGAAAGATGCAGACATGGCATACCTGATGAAAAAGCTGTTAAAATTTGCTGGCTCTCCCTGCTGTTCCGGGCGCAACCCCTGATATGCACCGTAAGGTCTTCTACCGATAACAATTGCAGTGGGTTTAGC
>DASZPW010000374.1:0-2474 GCA_035550155.1 Chitinophagaceae bacterium
TCTATTGTAAAAATTTTATCAATTTGCTCACTTTCTCCCATTAGGATAGTATTCAGTTTCCATGTAAATTTGAGAAAAGAATTTTAATGCGCTACCTTTTATTATTTTTTGCGTTGATGTTCATGGCGGGCTGCAGCAAAAGTAAATTTACTACCAAACCCCAGCTAAAAGTCAAATCTGTTAACTCTACCGATATTTCCGGCAACCAAACCCTGGTTATCACTTTAAATTTGACTGATAAAGAAGGTGACTATTCATCATTTTTTGCAATTAAAAAGACAGTGAACGCTTGTCCTGACAGCGGCTTTACTGATTCTACATCATTCCCATTGCCACAGAGTTTTATTGATACCAAAAAAAATGAAGGAGAAATTACTGTTACATTGGATGCCATCAAACGAGGGGGTAACAAGTGCGTAGGTCCTGGAGGCGGCGTAAAAGTGGATACAGCAATTTACAGTTTTTGGACCCGTGATAAAGCCGGCAATGTAAGCGATACTGCTTATACTGAACCCATCCTGATCCGCAACTGAATTGGTGCAGTTTTCTGCACAGGAAAGTCGTAATAAATTTTTTGCTTAGAGTAACATCTGCATTGCTCATTGGTTCAATGTTGATTAATCCCTTACTACTTATCTTCGCAATATTGTTGATCCATTAAAATATATCGTATATGGCTACAAAAACAAAAGCAAAAAAATCTATTCTCTCTGACAAAGCTCTACAGTTTTTTAAAAATTATATTAATAATCCTTCACCGGTAGGTTTTGAATCAAGCGGGCAAAAATTATGGTTGCACTATATTAATGAGTATGTAGACAAACATTTTGTTGACCCTTATGGCACAGCAGTTGGTATCATCAATCCCGATAATAAATTCAAAGTTGTAATCGAAGCTCATGCCGATGAGATCAGCTGGTTTGTAAATTATATTACTGCCGACGGACTTTTGTACCTGAAACGCAACGGTGGAGTGGACTATCAAACCTCACCGGCACAACGTGTGATCATTCACGGGAAAAAAGGGCCGGTGAAAGCTGTGTTTGGCTGGCCTGCCATTCATACCCGCCTCGGCAATCCTGATCAAAAAGAACCGCAACCAAGAACAGATAATCTTTGGCTCGATTGCGGCGCCAGGAACAAAAAAGAAGTGGAAGCATTAGGCGTGCATATCGGCGCTGTAGTTACGTACCAGGAAGGGTTCGATGAACTTGCCAACGGTTTTTATGTGGGAAGGGCTTTTGATAACCGTGTTGGTGGTTTCATGATCGCAGAAGTTGCGAGACTTTTGAAAGAAAACAAAAAGAAATTGCCGTATTCATTATATGTGGTCAATGCAGTGCAGGAAGAGATTGGTTTGCGTGGAGCTGAAATGATAGCAAGAAGGATCAAACCCGATATTGCAATCATTACAGACGTAACACATGATACCACTACACCAATGATCAATAAAAATATAGAAGGTGATGTGCAATGTGGTAAAGGCCCATCCCTATCTTACGCTCCTGCGGTTCACAATAAATTATTAAGTATTGTAGAAAAAGTAGCCGCTGATAAAAAGATCCCGGTGCAATGGCGTGCATTAAGTCGCAGCACGGGAACCGATACGGATTCATTTGCTTACGCCAATGATGGATGCCCCTCCGTGCTTATATCAATTCCATTGCGTTATATGCATACCACTGTTGAAATGATCCATAAAGACGATATCGAAAATACGATCAGGCTGATGTATGAAACGTTGTTGACAATATCGCCGAAGACTAATTTATCATACTTGTAGTTGAAGATCAGATTATAGATAATCGGATGGTAGGAGTTGCAAATTTTACCATCCGATATTTTCACCAAATTTTCCCAAACCGAAATATTGATTCAATCTCAGATTCAATCCTAATTGGCTGTACGTGGTATTGTTTTGATACGCAGCCAGTGCATACCGGATCTGTATTTTCTTTAACAGCACTCCTACTCCCAATGAAAAACCATTCATTCCATTACCTGAATTACCAATATTTAATTCCTGCCGTCGTAAATAATTATAACCGGCAGTAACTTCTACCTTATCCCCAAGATAAATATCCGTAGCAAAAACAAAATGCCGGAATATTTTATCAAAAGAAATTTTGCTGTTGCTTCCGTTTGAAAAACCATTTTCATTATTAAAACTTGTATCGCTATAGCGAATATCAAATTGCTGCAGATGATTTGCTGTAAAAGAAAAACCAAACGGAGCGTTTTGCAACCTCTTGGTCATTCCAATTTCCAGGTCAAAAGGAAGATCCTGTGCATCAGTGCCGGCGTATCGCTTTAATTGAAATCCCATATTCTTTGCCAACACGGATGCTGAAAATAATTTCGCTGAATCATTAAACAACACTCCTACATCGACTGCTATTCCATTAGAGCGATACAAACCGTAATTAGAATTTATGAATTTCAGTGTCGCTCCATAATTCCATTTTTCCATATAT
>DASZPW010000375.1:0-1932 GCA_035550155.1 Chitinophagaceae bacterium
GGGGCACGCCTGCAACGCAAAATCAAAAAGCACTGGTAATCAAAAAAATTTCACGCAATGGTCGCTGTTCTTCTTCCACCGGCCACACAAACAAAGGAATATCTTCGCTCCGCCCATGTTCGTTTCCCACTGACCTTTCAAAAATTCTTCACTAATTTCAAGTTCTGATCAGTAGGTTTATAATCAGCGAAAGAATTGTAATGGAAAGATATTTCAATCAACTACTCGGGGATATTGCTCATGCAACAAAAAATGTAATCTGGCCTTTACCCGCCGAAATAGAAGCCCGCCGCAAGCAATATGAATGCTACCGGAATAAACTGTTATCATTTAAAAATGTAAAAGATTAACTGGTATGAAAAATAAAATACAGTTATTTGAAAAGCAACAAGTGCGTACGGCATGGGATGAAGAAAATGAAAAGTGGTGGATGTCGGTTCTGGATGTCATCGCCATTTTGACCGACCAGCCCGACTATGCAAAAGTGCGCAACTACTGGAAATGGCTGAAGGGCAAACTAAAAAAAGAGGGAAGTGAGTTGGTTAGTGCCACTAACCAACTGAAATTGCTTGCCGCAGACGGAAAATATTATAAAACAGATGTGATGGATACGGAGCAATTTTTCCGGTTGCTGCAATCTATCCCAAGTAAAAAGGCTGAACCATTTAAACTATGGCTTGCCAAAATCGGCAATGAACGGCTCGACCAGATGCAGGACCCTGAATTGTCTATCGAACAGGCGATGACCGATTATAAGCGATTGGGTTATTCTGATAACTGGATCAATCAGCGATTGAAAAGAATTAAAGTGGACAACCATACCGGCAGCTATCAAAATAACGAAACAAAAAATTAAAAAAAATGAAACAAGAGACAGCAATTAAAATATTTGAAGAAAAAAAGGTGAGAACTGTTTGGGATGAGGATAATGAGAAATGGTATTTCAGCATAGTGGATGTTGTTGCTGCTTTGACCAACAGCCCCAACCCGCAGGTATATTGGCGTGTTCTTAAAAAACGGTTGAAAGATGAGGGAAATGAAACCGTTACAAATTGTAACGCTTTGAAAATGGAAGCACCTGACGGTAAAATGAGAATGACTGATATTGCCGACACCGAACAGCTTTTCAGGCTCATTCAATCCATTCCATCACCAAAGGCAGAACCGTTCAAACTGTGGCTGGCACAGGTAGCATCGGAGCGATTGGATGAAATGCAGGATCCTGAGCTTACCATTGACCGGGCCATGAAAGAATACCTGCAACTGGGCTATTCAGAAAACTGGATTAATCAGCGATTGAAAAGTATTGAAGTGAGAAAAGAGTTAACCGATGAATGGAAAAAACGGGGTTACAAAGAGGGAGTTCAGTTTGCAACACTTACTGATATCATTACCAAAACCTGGAGTGACAAGACAACCAAAGAATACAAAAAATTGAAAGTGTTGAAGAAGGAAAATCTCAGGGATAATATGACGAATACCGAACTCATTTTAAATATGCTGGCAGAAGCATCCACAAAAGATATTTCGGAGGCAACCAACCCAAAAGATTTTGAGGCGGGCAAAAAAGTAGCAAAGCAAGGCGGCGAAGTAGCAAGATTGGCAAGAAAAGAACTGGAATCCAAAACCGGCAGGAAAGTAGTTACATCACAAAATGCAAAGCAATTGAAAGAAAAGAAAGAAAATAAAAAATTGAAATAATGCACTAACCCTTTCCTCTGCCGTGGTTAGTGTCCTCACCACCTACATTTTTACAACACATAAATGAAAATTCTTTTGATCTCCTCGGGTAAGGATAGTTGAGTATCGTCATTGCCACTTCAACGTCATTGCGAGGCAACATAGAGATCGTTTCATTGTGTTTAATAATTTTCCTTTGCTGAAGCAATCTCGGTTTATAAGATCAGATTGCATCGTTTCATAATCCCGATA
>DASZPW010000376.1:0-5017 GCA_035550155.1 Chitinophagaceae bacterium
GCCTCTCCCATTCCTTTGATAGCATGAACAAACTGGTAATACACTTCGGGATCAAAAGGATTTCCGAAATTGAGGCAATTGGTTACTCCCAATGGTTGTCCGCCGCTACAAACAATATTCCTGGCAGCTTCACCTACAGCGATCATTGTTCCTTTATACGGATCTGCAAATACATATCGGCTGTTGCAATCAGTAGTAAGCGCCAACGCTTTTTTTGTGCCTTTCACCAATGCAAGGGCTGCATCGGACGGAGCATTCGTAGATGCATTCACTGTTCCGACGGTACTATCGTATTGTGTATAGATCCACCGCTTGGATGCAATAGAAGGTATCCTGATCAGTTTTTCAGCAACTGCTTTCAAATCCTGAGGAACTGAAACAGAAGCAGGATCAAATTTTTTTATTTCAGAAAAATATTTCGGTTCCTGGTATTCTCTATCATATTGAGGAGCACCGCCACCTAACACTAATTCATACGCAGGAATTTCAGCTTCAAGGTTTCCCTGCATATAAAAACGAAGTAGTCCATCATCTGTCACTTCTCCTATCACAGAACAAGGCAAGTCCCATTTGGAAAAAATATTAATGATCTCTTTTTCTCTACCCTTTTCTGCAACCAACAACATTCGTTCCTGGCTTTCGCTGAGCAAAAGTTCCCATGCTTTCATGTTCTTTTGCCTTGTCGGCACCTTGTCAAGATCAATTCTCATCCCCGCTTCTCCCTTGGCACTCATTTCAGAAGTGGAACAGATAATTCCTGCTGCGCCCATGTCCTGCATGCCAACCACAGCGCCGGTTTTAATTACTTCCAAACAAGCTTCCAATAATTTTTTTTCCTGGAATGGATCACCCACTTGTACTGCAGGCAGATCTTCCATACTATCCTCAGTGATATCTGCGGAAGCAAAAGAAGCGCCGCCGATTCCATCTTTACCAGTAGCACTGCCGACAAACAAAACAGGATTGCCTTTTCCTTTTGCTGTAGCAGAAACAGTTTCTCCTGCTTTCACAATGCCGACACTCATTGCATTTACCAAGGGATTGCTATGATAACATTCATCAAAATAAATTTCACCACCAACGGTGGGCACTCCAAAGCAATTACCATAATGCCCGATACCATGCACAACGCCGGCCAGCAAATGCTGTGTTTTATCTTCTTCCAGATCGCCAAACCTCAGCGAATTCAATGATGCAATCGGACGGGCTCCCATGGTGAAAATATCACGATGAATGCCGCCCACTCCGGTGGCTGCGCCCTGGAAAGGTTCAATGGCAGAAGGATGATTATGTGATTCAATTTTGAAAACTACTCCCAAACCATCACCGATGTCCATAAGTCCTGCATTTTCTTCGCCGGCTTTTACTAACATACGCCCGCCTTCTCTCGGTAATGTTTTTAACCACTTGATCGAATTCTTATAACTGCAATGCTCACTCCACATTCCTGAAAAAGCACAGAGTTCATTGAAATTGGGAATACGGCCGAGTTTTTTTTTGATGAGTTCAAATTCTTCTTCTGTAAGCCGAAGCTGTTTTGCTGTTTCTGCTGTTACTTGCATGAGGTAATCTGATTTTCCATTGTAAGAAGCTGCAAATTTACAAACTGAAGACCCATTTTAATGAAACAAGTTGTCAACCTTTTCTGAATAATAATCTCTATTTTGCAAGCATAAAATCGTAGCTGCTTGGAGTATCTGCTTTTTGTTGCATGGCTTGTTTTTTTTGCATGGTTGGTCACCAAGGTCCGCTTTTTCACTAATTCGGGATTAAATCAATCGCAGGTTGTAATTGTTTTCTTACTTAAAGTAATGGCCGGCATTCTTTACGGCTGGATCGGCGTTTATTATGGCGGCCTGGCACAAATGGTAGATACCTGGAATTATCACTACAACAGCATACAGGAATACCATTTGCTGCATGATAATCCTCATGAGTATTTTACAAACTTATTCCATGATCCATATGAAGGCGGGCTTTTGAAATTTTTTGGAAATAAAAATTCGTTCTGGAATGATCTGAAATCAAATGTACTGATCAAGATCCTTTCAATTTTCGATATTTTCAGTTTTGGTTATTACTATGTAAATGTGATCTTCTATTCATTTATTACCTTATTCGGACCGATCTGTTGTTACAGGATCATGAATGATGTTTTCCCGGGAAGAAAACTGGCGATTGCTATAGCAACCTTTCTTGTCCCCTCTTTTCTGTTCTGGACCAGCGGCATTCATAAAGACGGTTTGACATTTACAGGTATTACGATAATAGCATACAATATTTATTTTAGTCTTAAAGCAAAAAAAATCAGGCTTAAAAATATCGCACTGATCCTTTTAGGTCTTCTTATTCTTCTTGTATTCCGGAATTTCATGATCGTTATTATCGCACCGGCACTCCTAGCATGGTTGCTTGCCGCAAAATGGCCAAAGTATGGATTAGCAATATTTGCCGGTGTTTATACTTTTTTTATAGTGCTGTTTTTTACCGTACGATATATCAATCCCGATTGGGATTTTCCGCAGGCTGTGGTTAATAAACAGGAAGCATTCATGCAATTAAAAGGTAACTCCTATGTGCCGATAAAAAAATTACAACCTAACGTAATCAGTTTTTTGGAAAATGTACCGCAGGCATTTACGCTTTCAACAGTCCGGCCTTATCCAAAGGATGTGAAGCATATACTCTCTCTTGCAGCAGCAGTGGAAATTGATTTACTTCTTTTACTTGCTGTACTTTTCTTTTTGTTCAGAACTAATGGTGCACAGTCTAAAAACTTCCTGTACTTCTGCGTCTTTTTCTCATTTTCCGTTTTACTTACGATCGGTTATACAGTTAATTTTCTAGGAGCAATTGTTCGTTACAGGAGCATCGTGATCCCGCTGATTATGGTTCCGGTAGTGGCTCAGATCGACTGGAAAAGATTAGGAGCATTATTTTTCAATAACATTAAATCTAAAAATAATGTGACCAAATCGTAAAAAATTGACCTGTTTTTTCAACGATTTATAACATTTTTCATCTTTTTTTCCACAACTCCTTTTAAATTTTTCCATTTTCCAAAAAAAAATTGGACTGATTTGCTGAAAGCACTTTTTTTGCTTAAAATAAAAATATATGTCTCTTCGATTCAATGCTATCAGCAATTTATTAACCTCTGAGGTAAATGTTCAGGGTTCAAAAAAGATCACAGCCATTTTTGGAGAAAATGTATTCACTCAAAAAGCTGCCCGCCAGTTTTTAAGTGATGAAGCATTTAAAAGCCTGATCTCATCTATCAAATCAGGACAAAAAATTGATCGGTCCATGGCTAACCAAATTGCCAATGGCATTCGGGCATGGGCAGAAAGCAAGGGTGTCACCCATTTCACTCACTGGTTTCAACCTTTGACAGGAACCACAGCCGAAAAGCATGATTCATTTTTTACCATTAAAAGTGATGGCACTCCAATTGAACAATTTGATGGTGATGCATTGATACAACAAGAACCTGATGCGTCTTCATTTCCCAGCGGCGGACTTCGTGCTACATTCGAAGCAAGAGGCTATACAGCATGGGACCCATCGTCACCGGCTTTCATTATTGAGATCGGGCAGGGAAGTACATTATGCATTCCCACAATTTTTGTTTCGTACACCGGTGAATCGCTCGACTACAAAGCTCCTTTGCTGAAAGCGCTTGAAGCATTGAATAAATCTGCAGTTGATGTTTGTAATTATTTTGATAAAAATGTAACGAAAGTAACCGCAACACTCGGATGGGAACAGGAGTATTTTGTAATTGACGAAGGGTTACATAATGCACGCCCTGACCTGGTACTCTGTGGCCGTACCGTATTTGGCCATGCACCTGCAAAAGGACAGCAACTGGAAGACCATTATTTCGGTTCTATTCCCGAAAGAGTATATGCATTTATGCGTGACTATGAAGAAGAAGCTTATAAGTTAGGAATCCCATTGCGTACCCGTCATAATGAAGTAGCGCCGGCACAGTTTGAATGTGCGCCGATATTTGAAGAAGTTAATCTTGCAGTAGATCATAACACACTATTGATGGATATCATGCATCGTGTAGCTAAACGACATAACCTTCGGGTATTGTTGCATGAAAAACCTTTTGCAGGGATCAATGGTAGTGGCAAGCACAATAACTGGAGCATGGCTACTGACACCGGGGTGAATCTTTTAGCACCGGGAAAAACACCGAAGACCAACTTGATGTTCCTTACATTTTTTGTAAACACCATTAAAGCAGTACATGATTATTCGGATATCATGAGGGCTTCCATTGCATCCGCTCAAAACGACCATCGTCTCGGCGCCAACGAAGCCCCACCGGCGATCATATCCGTCTTTATCGGGCAATACCTCTCTAAAGTGTTGCAGGATATCAAATCAAGAGTGACTGCAAAAATGGATGAGACCGATGAAAGCATGCTAAAGATCGATATCCATAAAAGTATTCCTGAATTATTACTCGATAATACGGATCGAAACAGAACTTCACCGTTTGCTTTTACCGGAAACAAATTCGAATTCCGTGCCGTTGGATCTTCCGCCAATTGCGCTAACGCAATGACAGTATTGAATGTTATTGTTGCGGATACACTTAAACAATTCAAAAAAGATGTAGATGCATTGATTGAAAAAGGGGAGAAAAAAGAAATTGCGATCATGCATGTGATCCGGGAATACATCGTTGCAAGCGAAAAAGTGTTGTTTGAAGGAGACGGATACAGTGAAGCATGGGAAAAAGAAGCGGAAAAAAGAGGACTGCCAAATGTAAAAACAACGCCCCTTGCATTGGACGCTATGGTTAGTAAAAAGGCAAAAGCATTGTTTGAGAATAATGACGTATATACACATGCGGAACTGGAAGCACGTCATGAAATTGAATTGGAGAAATACATTAAAAAAGTGCAGATCGAAAGCCGCATAATGGGCGAACTGGCAACCAGTCATATTTTACCGGCAGCCATTCGTTATCAAAACATGCTGGCCAATAATATTAAAGGTC
>DASZPW010000377.1:0-5753 GCA_035550155.1 Chitinophagaceae bacterium
TGCATATACCGGATGACCCGGCTTATTATGAAAAATTTTATTTTACTCCTGGTGATCTTGGTTATAAAGTTTTCAAAACAAAATTTGGCACTATCGGCGTATTGATCTGCTGGGATCAGTGGTATCCCGAAGCTGCACGGATCACTTCATTGATGGGAGCTGAAATATTATTTTATCCAACAGCTATCGGTTGGGCCAGTTCACAGGACGACGCTACCAACACTGAACAATATGAAGCATGGCAAACCATTCAACGAAGCCATGCAGTGGCAAATGGCGTTCATGTGGTTAGTGTAAACAGAGTGGGAGTGGAGCAAAACGGCACTATGAAATTCTGGGGAGGATCTTTTGTAGCCAATCCATTTGGAAAAATTTTGTATAAGGCCGCTCATGATAAGGAAGAAGTGAAAGTGCTGGAAATCGATCTTGCAAAAACGGATCAATACAGGACGCACTGGCCCTTCATGCGGGACAGAAGGATTGATTCCTATCAGCCCATTACTGAAAGATTCATTGATGAAAAATAAAAAACCTTCACTGCTCAAAAGTATTATCTGCAACAATAGATTATAAAATGGAACATTGACAATCGAATGTTTGAACAATGATGCATCCCACACCCAAAGAACTCGGCTATTTTTTCCCTGCTGAATTTGCACCACATATTGCCACATGGTTGAGCTGGCCGCATAAAGAAGCTTCATGGCCGGGAAAAATTCATACAATCTATCCTTACTAGACTCAGTTCATAAAAGAATTGACCAAGGGAGAAAAAGTAAATATAAATGTGAATGACCAGGCGATGAAAGATTTTGCAGTCCAGCAATTACAATTGGTGAATGCAGATTTTTCTAAAATCGAATTCTTTTTTCATCCTACCAATGATGCGTGGTGCAGAGATCATGGACCGGCGTTTCTCATCAATCCAAATGCGGTGGTTAAAAAAATCATTGTGGATTGGAATTACAATGCATGGGGCAATAAATATCCGCCTTTCGATCTGGATGATGTGATACCAACATTAATTGGAAAGTATTACAACATTCCGGTTTATTATCCCGGTATTATAATGGAAGGCGGTTCCGTTGAGTTCAATGGAAATGGAACGTTGATGACCTCCACGGCTTGTCTTTTAAATCCAAATAGAAATCCTGATTTGAATCAGCAGCAAATTGAAGAATATCTTTTTCAGTATTATGGAGTAGAACAGGTTTTATGGGTTGATGAAGGAATCGTGGGTGATGATACAGATGGACATATTGACGATACTGTTCGGTTCGTCAATGAGGATACGGTTATTACAGTGGTGGAAGAAAAAAGGAATGATGAAAATTATGAGTTGCTGCAAAAGAATTTAAGCCAATTGAAGAAAATGCGATTGCTGAATGGGAAACAACTAAACATCATTGAGATACCAATGCCGGACGAAGTAATTTATGAAGGCCAGCGATTGCCGGCTTCCTATGCTAATTTCTACATTGCTAATAAATCTGTTATTGTTCCCACTTATCGCTGCGATAAAGACGAACAAGTTTTGCAAATTATCAAGGATTGCTTTCCAAATAGAAATGTTGTTGGAATAGATTCTACCGATCTTATCTGGGGTCTTGGAAGTTTTCATTGTCTCAGCCAGCAAGAACCACTTGTTTAGAAAATAAAAGGCCCTTCGTAGAAACGAAAGGCCGATGACGATTGCTTGCTAATTAAATGATTCAAATCACTGCAGAGTAGATTTTTTTTAACCTGAATTAGAATGAATAGATCGCTGCGAACAGGATATTGGCTGTAGACTTAGTTGCTGCGCCGCTTGAACTAAGAAATATCTGTTCTGATGATTTATCTACCCGGAATTCAGAAATGAACGTGAAACCTTCTACTTTGAAATTAGCGGATAAGGTGGAAGCGACTATAGAAGCCCTAGTCACACTTGTTGGTAATTTCAAATGATCTTTATCACTGAAATATTCTTCACGTAATGTCACACCCAGCCAATTCTGAGGATCATAATTCAGATAGATCGCAGACCCCCACCAATTTTTTGATGCCATATTTTTGAAGCCATCCCATAATTTGGTGCTGTTGTATGTTCCGTTATATGCGATATTGAATTTCTCAGAGAACTTCGAAGTACAGACTATGTCAAACTGCCTGGTTTTGGATGTATCAGGGTTTTGGCCACCGGCATAATTCAGGTACACTTTCATTTTATCGTTTGGGGCATAACTGTATTGTGCGATCAAAAATATTTTATTGATTTGATTGTCCGGGACTATTCTAAAATCAGTGGCGTTGGAAATCCCGATCATCAAACCATGGTTTCCTTTGGAGGCTTCCATTTTAATTCCGGTATGACTGAAAGGTCCGTTAGTGAACATATATGACATGCTGTAATTACGATTCAATTGTGGATCCAATACTTCATACCCGATATGCGTGGCCCATGTGCCTGCAGTAAATTTTATCCATGTTGCTGGCGAATAAGAAACGTACATCTGCTTTATTGCAGACAGGATCCCATTATCATTATAAGAAAAATCGCTAGCCCGTTCTCCAAAACCAAGATCGATCAAGGTGGAAACTTTCTTGCCGTTATGGACAACTTTCAGAGTTGCCATTCCCAATGAAAAAGTATTTTGAGAGTTGGTAAAACTGGTATAGGTGTTTGACCTCGTTTTGGCAAAATCATATTTGTAGTATACATCTACCGAGCCGCTGAAAGTCAGAACAGGTAAGGAATCTTTCAATATAATATCCTCTGGTTTTGCTGTTGCGTTTATTGAATTCGTGTTAAGTGAAGCTGTTTGTGCCCAACTGAAAACAACCAATAAAAGAGCTGTTGTCAGCAGATAAAATCTTTGTAACATTGCAATTGGTTTTAATTATTAAAGAGGGTACAACCTGTGAACTTTTCGCAGAAGTTCACGATCAGGTTGTACCTTTTTTTATTTTCTCTCCAATGAAAGCAATCGATTGAACAGGGAAGAATTAGCCATGTAATTCTTCTGCCATCTTTTCCTGTATCTGGCCATTGTGATGAACCAGCAATGTACCCTGAAGGTATTTTTCATTATGCTGCGAAGCATCCAATCCTTCTTCTTCTTCTCTTTCGCTTACCCGAAGCGGCAGAATGAAATTGATGAATTTAAAGATGGCAAAAGATACTGTAAAACTGTAGGTAGCTGCAATAGCCATTGCTTTAAGCTGAGTCAGGAAAAATGAAATATTTCCCAGGAACAAACCATCATTACCTGCAGCATTTACAGCTTTGGTCGCAAATATTCCTGTCATCAGCATGCCTGCCATCCCGCCAATACCATGGCAGGGGAAAACATCCAACGTATCATCAAGCGTTGACTTTTGTTTGTAATAAACGGCGATGTTTGAAATAATAGCGGCGATCAATCCGATAAAAATGCTTTGAGGAATTGCTACAAACCCGGCAGCAGGTGTGATGGCAACAAGGCCGACAACGGCACCGACACAGAATCCGATGACTGATGGTTTTTTACCACGAAGCACATCAAAAAACATCCAGCTTAATCCTGCGGCTGCTGCAGCAGTGTTGGTAGTAGCAAAAGCAGAAACGGACAATGCATTTGCAGCCAATGCGGAACCGGCATTAAAACCAAACCAGCCAAACCAGAGCAAACCGGTTCCGATCAAAACATATGGAACATTAGCGGGCGGAATTTCTCTTTGTTCAATATGAACTTTTCGGCGTTTAAGAACCATCGCTCCTGCCAACGCCGCACATCCGGCAGAAATATGTACTACTGTACCACCGGCAAAATCCAGTGCGCCCATTTTAGCCAGGAAACCATCCGGATGCCAGCTCCAATGTGCAAGTGGTGCATATACCAGTAAGCTGAACAAAACTGTAAATAAGATATACGATGTAAATCTGATTCGTTCTGCAACAGCACCAACCACGAGGCCAGGAGTAATGATGGCGAACATTAATTGAAATAAAGAGAATAACGTTTTTGGAATAGTTGGCGCTGCACTCCAGGGCTCACCTGAATTTACACCTTTAAAGAAAAAATGAGTGAATGGATTTCCAATAAAACCTCCGATGGAAGTTCCAAAGCAAAGACTATATCCCACCGTTACCCATAAAATACTTACTACACCGGCAGCCACGACACTCTTGATCATGGTAGAGATGACATTTTTTCTGTGCACCATGCCGCCATAAAAAAATGCCAATCCCGGTGTCATTAGAAACACGAGGGCAGTAGCCACAATAATCCAGGCAATGTCGGCACTGTTGTATTTGCCTGTATCTGCATAATCGGTGACTGGTTTGATAAAGGCAGCTGCGAGAGCAAATACAGCCAATACTGAGAAAGGAATGATTTGTTTAAGAGTTAGCTTTTTCATGTTCGATTACTTTACATTAAAAATTTAAATATGTTTAATAGTGTTTAAAAATATTTATTTTATTCAAGTAAATTAAATTTAATATACACATATTATATAATGTAATATGTTTGATATAAAGCAAAATTTCAATCAATATATTTATCTAATACATTGATTAATAAATATTAAAATCAAATCAATAATGGCTTATTTCCTTTTATGTATAAAATAATGGAATGACTAAATCTTAGATATTTTTAAATTTTTCCGGAGAGGAACTTGTCTACGTTGCTGGCGCATTCTCTGCCTTCATTGATGGCCCACACGACAAGGCTTTGTCCCCGTCGCATATCACCTGCTGAAAATATCTTGTTGATGTTGGTACGATATTCTTTTTCATTAGCTCTTACATTTCCCTTTTCATCCAACTCAATTCCAAGTTCATTCAATAATCCGGAATGAAGCGGGTGAACAAAGCCCATTGCAAGGAAAGCTGTTTCACAGGGTATTTCTCTTTCCGAGCCCGCTACTTCCGCAAAGGAAGCCGGTTTACCGTCTTCACAAACTTTCCATTCGAGATTAACAATTTTCAACGCCCTGAGATTTCCATTAGGATCTCCCAAAAATTCTTTTGTAGAGATTGCAAACTCTCTTTGACATCCTTCTTCATGGCTGCTGGACGTTTTTAAGACCATCGGATAAGTGGGCCATGGCATAAAAGCGGTTCGTTCTTGGGGCGGCATTGGCATTAATTCAAATTGCGTCACTGATCTTGCTTTCTGTCTGTTGGAAGTCCCTACACAATCACTGCCCGTATCACCGCCACCGATCACCACAACATTTTTATCCTGAACGGAAATATTCTCACCGTAGATATTGCTTTCTATCTCATGATGAGCCAGCGGGTCTTTCCTGGCATTGCGTTTATTTTGTTGTTTTAAAAACTCCATAGCAAAATAAACTCCTTTCAATTCTCTTCCCGGTATTTTCAGATCACGGGGAACAGTGGAACCACCTGCTAACACTATCGCATGAAATTCCCTCAACAAATTACGAATGCTGACATTGACACCCACGTTGGAATGACATTTAAAAATGATCCCTTCTTCTTCCATTAATTTGATCCTGCGATCTACTACCCATTTTTCCAATTTAAAATCAGGAATTCCGTAACGTAACAATCCACCGGGTGCATCATCTCTTTCAAATACAGTTACCAAATGACCTGCATAATTCAATTGAGCTGCAGCGGCAAGTCCTGATGGGCCCGAACCGATGACAGCAACTTTTTTACCTGAGCGAAGATTCGGTTTTCGGGGTTTTACAAATCCGTTTTGAAAAGCAATTTCAATAATGTGTTTCTCTATTTCTTCGATGGTAACTGGAGGCTG
>DASZPW010000378.1:0-11486 GCA_035550155.1 Chitinophagaceae bacterium
AATAGGGAAAAAAGATTATATCCGATTCAATGCAAATCCGAATCCGAAAAGTTTTACTTATGCCTTGGTGGAATACAACCAGGGAAGATATTCCGTAGTACTAATGGAAAATTTTGTGAACCGAAAAGTATTATTGAAATACGGGGGCCGTTCGAGGGAAGACCAGGAAAATCCAAATTATCCCATCCTTGCATGGGATGGAAAAGGAACCCGGTTGGCAGTCGTGTATAATGAAGAAGGAAAAACAAAATTGTTTGTGTATGATTTAGTGAACCGCATCAAGACGGTGAAGCAGGAATTGAAAATGTTTGACCAGGTGCAGGATATGAAATACATGCTGGATGCTAATACACTTTTGTTCAGCGCCGTAAAGAGTGGCCAGTCGGATATTTTTGTTTATAAAATAGATAAACAAACTGTAGAACAGGTCACCAATGATGTGTATGATGATCTCGATGCATCGTTTGTAGCATTTCCTAATAAAACAGGAATTATTTATTCCAGCAATCGTCCCTCAGCAACAGCAGCCAGTAGTGACGATTCATTACCGGGCAAACGTTTCAATATTTTCTTAGTTGACAACTGGAATAAATCCGATTACAAACAAATTTCCCAACTTACCAACCTGAATTTCGGGAATGCCCGTTTCCCTTCTCAATATAATACTTCGCATTTCACATTTGTCAGTGATGAGAATGGGATCAACAATCGCTATGCAGGATTCTTCAAAACAGAAAGAGCCGGGTTGGATACTCTTGTCTTCATAGGCGATGAAGTATTACGTAATCCGGATAAAACAGATGTTGATAGCTTGCTGAAAGAATGGAACAAAAACGATATTGATTCCGTAGGGTTTGTTTCCATCACCAACGATTCCGCTTATGTATTTCCATTGACAAATTATCAGAGCAGCATGCTGGAGACAAGAACTTCCGGGGACAACAGCCAGGTAAGTGAAGTAGTGAAACTGGGAGATGTGAAATTATTATACCGCTTGAAAGTAGATGAGAATACGTTGCGCCGCCGTAATGTAACTGCCGGTCCCACGGAGTATATGAAACGGGTTATTGACGAACAGAAAAAAGCTACCGGCAAAGTAAGTATCTACCAGCCCGGAGCAAAAACCGACAGCGTAAAAAAACAAAATGATTTTTTTCAAAATGAATTTGAAAATGAGAAACCTGATACAAGCTCCAGGGAAGGAATGATAGTCGGCACGGAACAAGTAGCGAAAGAGCCTGTATTGAAAAAAGCAAAAATATTTGAATACCGTCCTCCTAAATTTTTCAATGACTACCTGGTAAGCGGTTTTAATAATAATGTATTGGTGAATCGTTTTCAACCATACCAGGGCGGCAATGGACCTATTTATCTCAGCAATGGCGATCCATTCAATGGAATTCTTCGTGTGGGAACTTCTGACCTGATGGAAGACTGGAAATTTGCCGGTGGTGTACGTATCAGTCCAGATCTGAACAATAATGAATATGTGTTAAGTACTCAATACCTGAAAAAGAGATTGGATTATGGTTTTACATACTATCGGAATACGATGAAGAATCCTCCGTTGTATGATGATTCAACTCAATTCAATGCAAAAGAATATACCAATCTGTACCAGTTTACGATCTCGTATCCTTTCAATAAGATTCGAAGCATACGTTTCAATGTTGCGTTTCGAAGGGATAAATATGTTGCGCTTTCCGATGGCATTCAAGGCCTGAAGGATGAAGACCGTAAATTTAATTATGCATTGATCCATGCAGAATATGTCTATGATGACGCCATCAGCCCTGCCCAGAATATCTGGTTTGGCCTTCGCTGGAAAGTATATATGGATTGGAATGCAAGAGTCAGCAAATTAAGTGGCCAAACAGCTAATAATCCTTATACATTGAACCTGGGTTTTGATGCCAGAAATTATTTGCCGATCTACCGAAATATCATCTGGGCTGTTCGTGGAGCAGGAGATTTTTCATGGGGACCCGAAAAGTTCATTTATTATCTTGGAGGAGTTGACAATTGGCTGTTCCCTAAATTTAATAAAGCAAATACACCTGATCCAGATAATGAATACGCTTATCAATCCCTGGCAGTAAATCTGCGTGGATTTAATCAGAATGTTGCCAATGGAAATAATGCTCTCGTATTCAATAGTGAGATCAGGGTCCCGGTATTCTCCACATTCCTGAACAAACCGATCAATAATGCGTTCATAAGAAATTTCCAGTTAGTACAATTTGCCGATCTGGGTGCTGCATGGAACGGCGCTTATGATAAATTAGCAAGACCGGGAGTAGTATATGGAACGCCGCCATTAACGGTTAGCGTAAAAGCAGGAGGTATCGGGCCTTTTGCGGGTGGTTATGGATTTGGAGCAAGAAGTATTTTATTGGGATATTTCCTTCGCATTGATGCCGCATGGGAAATGAATGGATTCTTCCGGGGTAAGCCGATCTGGTATTTTGCAATGGGCCTGGATTTTTAAAAAAAGATTTTAACAGCTAAAAAAGCCTCACTGATGTGAGGTTTTTTTATGGAAATTATCTTATCGCTCTTACTGAAAATACCCAATGTCCCACAATAACTGCAAGACATAGGAACCAACCGATCATCACCAGCTTTACAAGATTGCTTTGCCTTTTTTCTGTTTCCATCAATGAACGCCCCGCAGCTACAAAAGCAACATCACCTGAATAAACAGATTCCATTACCAAAGCCATGCGTACTCCCGCAGCAGGCTGCCAGCTCAAAATGTCTTCACCATTTTTCTCGGTAAAATCGAAAACACCTTTGGGTGGCACAGGCATTTTGCCAAATAAAAATCCGCTTGATCGAATTGGATTTCCATTCCTATCATAAAGAGTAATAAATGGAGCCAGGTTTTCTGAAATTTCAATTGAGTCTTTGGGGAGCAAAGATTCAAGTGATCGGCCTTTGTTCAGCGCAAAAGTTATATCCTTTGCCATTTGCAATTGCGGGTCATTAGCAGCTGTGCGATATGATTGCTGAACAGTTGCATAGATCAATCCGCATATTATGGTGATCATAATTGCTGCAGCGCTGTATGATAAAAAAGATGACCCTTTCATCAATAAAAGAAACTTAAAGTTCTGCCATTATTTGATCAATCCGGCAATTTTTTTTCAAGTATTGAGATCGGATTTCTGTATTCCAAATCCATTTTAACATGCGTTTTGCTCCTAAAACAGCTATTTTAGCGATTCTGAGAATTGAAACCCAGTTAGTAAATTTGCAGGTTGGTAAACCCAATGAAACAATACAAATTTTTATTTTCAGTTCTCTTTCTCTTCATTGCAGGTGCTGTTTCAGGCCAAACAAAGATCATTTCAGGTGTCGTGAAAGATTCTCATAGCGAGGAACCTGTCCCATTCGCATCAGTGTTATTTAAAAATACTAAGGTTGGTAAACTGACCGATTCGGCAGGTGGGTTCATTTTTTATTTCGATGAACTGCCATCGGATACGCTCCTGATCACCTGTGTAGGGTATCAGCCATTTTTGTATATAATTGATAAGTCAAAAGATTCGCTCCTTGCAGATATACAAATGGAACGGGGCACTTTTAATGAAGGTGTTGTTGTACGCATCAAAGTGAATAAAGGATTATTGCTTTGGCGAAAGATCGTAAAACATAAGCCGCTGAATGATCGCTATCGCTTTCAGAATTTTTCTTATGAGCTCTATAATAAACTCGAACTAGATATCAAAAACCTGAACTTTAATCGGTTTTCCAAATTCAAACCATTGCGGCCAGTCGGCGATCTTATCCGGAGCAATGTGGATACTTCAGAAGGACTGAAATACCTACCCACTTTTTTGACAGAAGTTCTCTCAGATTATTATTATCAGAAAAAGCCCGAAAAATACCGTGAATTGATCAAAGCTGCCAATACCAATGGAGTAAAAAATGAAAGTGCTGTGAAATTACTCGGCGGTATGGATCAAAATGTAGATGTGTATGATAATTTCATTCCTGTATTTGATAAACAATTCGTCAGCCCGATCAGCGATAATGGCGATTATTATTATAATTACCGGGTAGTAGATACGCAGTTTTTCAATCATCACAAATTCTACCACATGATATTTACGCCAAGGCGTAAAGGGGAAAATACTTTTGAAGGAGATTGCTGGGTAAATGATACCACGTTTGCTATTCAAAAAATGAACCTTCGATTGGGAAAAGAAGCGAATGTAAATTTTTTGGATCGGTTGAGCCTGATCCAGGAATATTCTCTGATCAACGATTCCACATGGTTTCTCTCAAAAGATAAATTTGTTGCAGATGTTTCGCCTCTCGGTAAAGGCAAATTAGGTTTCATCGGGAGAAAAACAACAACATACAAAAATGTGATCGTTAATGATAGCTCTGTATCAAAAGAACTTGCCAACAATAAGATCAAAGAAGAAGTGATCACATTGCCCGGAGCTGATGAAAAAAGTAAGGAGTTCTGGAGTTCTTCCCGGCATGAAGAATTAAGCAATTCCGAAAAAGCGATCATCAAAATGATCGATACATTGACGAATGCACCGGTATTCAGACGTTTCACCAAAACAATTAATTTTATCGGTACCGGATATCTGAATGTCGGCAATTATCAATTAGGTCCCTGGTATAATGTATTTTCTTACGATGGTTGGGAGGGTTACCGGGTTCGGTTTGACCTCGGCACTAATCATAATTTTGATAAACATTTCTGGTGGCATGGTTATCTCGCTTATGGTTTCGGCGATCAAAAACTGAAAGGAAAAGCAGAATTATTTTACCTGCCTAAAAAACATCCCCGGTTATATTTATACGGATCCTACACCAACGATCTTGATTTCGGACAAAATTATTATGGCGAGGTTACCTCTGATAACATTTTCGCATTGGCGATCCGTAAGCCGAATATTCCGATAAAGTACATGAAAGTGGATGAAAAACGCTTTGAATTTTATGACGAACAACGATCAGGTTTATCCACGCTACTTGCTCTCACACATAAAGAATATCTCCCTTTAAAAAACATTCCGCCTAAGGATTCATTTGTGTTGAATAACGGAAGAGAAGCGCTGACCTCATTTGAAACTTCATTGAGGATCCGTTTCGCTTACCTGGAAAAATTTCTTGAAAATGATTTTTTCCGTACAAGCCTCGGAAGCCCTTATCCCATCGGCGAATTGTACTTTAGTAAAGGGTTTGCCGGTGTATCTAAAAGCGGGTATGATTATTTCAAAATTTCAGGAAGTGTTTCAGATTATATCAAAATTCCACCTTACGGAAGTTTTTCATTTAATGCCTATGCCGGAAAAACTTTCGGCACAGTTCCCTATGTATTCCTGGATATCGCACCCGGCAATGAATTATATTATTATAATGCGTATGCCTTTAACACCATGAACAAATATGAGTTCATTCATGATAAATATGCCGGGCTGAATCTTGATTATAATATTGGCAACGGTATTTTCCGATTCTTTTCTTTGACCCGCAAATTGAAATTCCGTCAATTCTTCACGGCAAAAACTTTATGGGGAAGCCTTAGCGATGCTAACAAAGCATTAAATTTTAAACAGGGGAATACATTTCAAACACTTGACGGAAAAACATTCATGGAATTAGGGACAGGCGTTGATAATATTCTTCGTGTATTCCGTCTCGATTTTGTGTGGAGGGTATTGCCAAGGCCATTACCAAAAGTAAGCAGCGAACGATTCGGCATCTTTGGAAGTTTCCGGCTCAGTTTCTGATACAATAATTATTTTGCTTCGCAATTTTTCAAAATGACAGCAGCCGCTTTTTGGATCTGTTCTTCTGCAATGATCAACGGAGGAGAGATCCTGAGACAATTCGGAGCAAATAAAAACCAATCTGTCAATACCCCATCCTGAATGCAGGCATCAATGATCTTTTTATTGGTTTCAAAAGAATCAAATTCAACCGCCATCCATAATCCGAAAGAACGAACTGATCTTATTTTCGGATGAATCAATAACGAACGGAATAGATTTTCTTTTGCCCGAACATTTTTCATAAGATTTTCTTCCAGCAATATGTTCATCGCTGCCAAACCCGCAGCACACGATACCGGGTGCCCGCCAAATGTCGTTATGTGTCCCAGTTCCGGTTGATTGGTCAATGCAGACATTAATTCTTTATCAGCAATAAAAGCGCCCAGCGGCATGCCGCCGCCCAATGCTTTTCCCAATAATAAAATATCAGGAACAATATCAAAATATTCAAAGCCCCAAAGTTTTCCGGTGCGACCAAATCCTGCCTGTATTTCATCCAGGATTATAATTGTTCCTGTTTCAGTACACTTTTTTCTTAACGCTTGCATCCATCCTTTTGAAGGCGCAATAATTCCTGCTTCTCCCTGTACGGTTTCTGCGATCACGCAAGCAGTTTGTTCTGTGATCTCATACAAAGCTTCCGATGAATTATAATCAAGATGCAACACGTCTGGCAATAATGGACGAAACGCATTGCGCCAATATTCATCTCCCATTACACTCAATGCTCCTTGGGTCGAACCGTGATATGAATTTTTGAAAGCGATGATCTGTGTTCTGTTGCTGATCCGTTTTGCCAGCTTCATGGCACCTTCCGTTGCTTCAGCGCCGGAGTTAGTGAAATAAACTGAATTGAGTGAGGAAGGCAAATGATCTGTGAGCAGTTTGGCATATTGCACCTGCGGAGATTCAACAAATTCTCCATACACCATAATATGTAGGTATGAATCGAGTTGTTTTTTTATGGCTTCCACAACGGCAGGATGGCGATGCCCGGTATTGGCAACACTGATTCCACCGATCAGGTCAATATATTCTTTGCCCCTTGCATCGTACAAAACAGCGCCTTCAGCTTTCACTATTTCTAATGCAAGCGGACTGGCAGAGGTTTGTGCGATGTGTTGCAAGAAAAGTTCCCGCTGATTCATGCGGCAAATATCGCTTATTGATGCAAACCTATTTATAACAAAGGAACAAAGCAGATAAATTCTATAATTTGCATCAAAACATTTTTATGCCTGTACTGCTTCCTGTAGAGAATAAACATCCTCAGTTTGGAAATAATTGCTTTCTGGCTCCCAATGCCACGGTTGTTGGTGATGTGATCATGGGTGATGATTGCAGCATTTGGTTCAATGCCGTAGTGCGGGGAGATGTGAATTTCATCCGTATGGGGAACAAGGTAAACGTTCAGGATGGCGCCATCATTCATTGCACCTTTATTAAATATGGAACAACCATTGGCAATAATGTTTCGATTGGACATAATGCGATTGTGCATGGTTGCACCGTACATGATAATGTGTTGATCGGGATGGGAGCTATTGTAATGGACAATTCGGTGATCAACAGCAATACGATCATTGCAGCCGGTGCTGTGGTATTGGAAGGAACTATATGTGAAGCAGGCAGCATATATGCCGGAATTCCGGCTAAAAAAGTAAAAAACATTTCCCAGGAAATGATCCATGGCGAAATTGACCGGATCGCCAATAATTATGTCCGCTATGCTGATTGGTTCCGGGAGCAGCCGGCTTTAAAGGAAAATAAATAATTTTTAAAGCTGGAAAGTAAATTCAGCCCGTAGTTTTACGATGGCAAAAACAATTATTTCTGGATAATTTCGTTTTTTAAGGAAGCAATAACACAAATGAAAAACCTGAGATTTTTCGTAGTACTGATGAGCTTGTTGATGTTGGTTTCTTCCTGCAGATTATGGAGTAGCATTTTTAAGCCAAAGTATGGATGTCCAACGAATGGAAAAAATGTGGGAGCAGAAAGAATTCTTAGTGGTGATCCCGATGCCATGAAAGCTGCTAAAAAAGCAAAAAAATTCGATAATTGAAAAGCAGGCATGCAGCTAATTTTTATTGATCCAAGTCTTATATAGAACCATTAAAAAATTTGTACCATGAGCCTCATTCTTCGTACCACCATGGGATGCACGGAAGCTATCATTGATGATGATGGCGGATTGAAACGCTTCTACCAGGTTGCAGATATCCTCAGCGAGGATCTTCGCATAAATTTTAATAACAAAGAAGACGATTTTGATACCATTGACTGGGAATTCAGATTCAAAGGTCACAACCTGACCCTGCATTATAATATTTATAACGGTATTTCGATCTTCCCAACCAAAACCCGTGATGCATTGAATAAAGACAATAAAGCTGTGGTAGAACTAGCCAATGTACTTGAGATGAAATTGTTCAATGAGAAAAGGAATATTGCCTGAATTTTTTTGCCGCAACTCTATTCTCAATAAGTCTTATCTTCAATTGAATCGAGAATATTAAGATAGCTGATATACCGCTCGGCATCGATCTCACCCTCCTCTACCGCTTTTTTTATAGCGCAACCGGGTTCGTTTATATGCACACAATTATTGAACTGACAATCGTTCAATCGTTCCCGCATTTCAGGAAAATAATGTGATAACTCCTGGCGGGAAACATCCACTAATCCAAATTCTCTCATTCCCGGAGTATCGATCACTTTTCCTCCAAGAGGCAGATCAAACATTTCTGCAAAAGTGGTAGTATGCAATCCCTTTCCGCTCCAGCCGCTCACATCCTGTGTTTTTAAATTCAATTCCGGCAATAGACTGTTGAGTAAAGAAGATTTACCCACTCCGCTATGCCCGCTGATCAGAGTGATCTTATTTTTCAAAACAGCCTTTATCTCTTCCAGCCCTATTTGATCTTTCATACTGGCCAATATCACCCGATAACCGATTTTTTCATACATCTGTTTCCACGCTTCGAATTTTTCCAGTTCCTTATTGCGGTAGAGATCTGATTTATTAAACACGAGTATCGAAGGAACATGATACATTTCAGAAGCGACGAGAAAACGATCGATAAAGCCTTGTGAGGTTTTCGGTTCCTTCAAGGTAGCGATCAGCATAGACTGATCAATATTGGCAGCAATGATATGATGCTGGTGCTTAAATCTCGGCGATTGGCGATTGATGTAATTTTTCCGATCCCTGATCGCTGTAATGGTCGCCGTTTCTTCCAATTCATTTTCCGGTTCGATATCCACTTCATCACCCACTGCCACAGGATTGGTGCTGGTGATCTCATCAATTTTAAAAATACCTTTCATGCGGGCATTATGAAAATTGCCGGACTCATCTTTGACGCTGTACCAGCTTCCTGTCGATTTATAAACCACTGCTTTCATCGCCTGCAAGATAACAGAATATAATTTCAGGGAAATTTTTTAAGAATGGTAAAACGAAGAATCATTTCAAGAAATAAAAGCCCTAATGTTGCGAGCAATAATCCCGGAAATAAATCTTCATATTTTTTGAAAGTAGTGATCTCCGCTTTTGATTTTTCCATAGTATCTATTTGCTGGTAAATATTCTTCAATCCTTCATGATCCAATGCCCTGAAATACCTGCCGCCGGTTTCATTAGCAATTCTTCTCAGCAGATCTTCATCTAATTGACTTGCCGCTGGATTCTGATTTCTGTTTGGAACATCGGTTGATTCTACAACAGTTGACGGAGTAGAGCCCATGCCGATAGTGTACACTTTTACATGTTGTGTTTTTGCAATTTCCAATGCAGTTAATGGATCGATCAGACGGGTAGTCGGAGCCGATTCTCTTCCATCAGTTAAAAGAATGATCACTTTACTCGGAGATCCGCTTTTTTTCAAACGATCCACTGCTGTAGCCAATCCTTCACCGATCACCGTTCCATCCGCCAGGTATTTCTGCGTTTCCAAAGATTGGATCTGTTCGATCAATGTAGTTCTGTCTGTAGTAATAGGACATTGGGTAAAACTCTCCCCGGAAAATATTACCAACCCGATACGATCCAACGGGCGACTTTGAATAAATTGAATCGCTACTTCTTTCGCCGCTTCCAGCCTTGAAGGTAAAATATCTTTCGAGCCCATACTACCGCTCACATCCATACACAACACAATATCGATTCCGTTGCCACTTATTTTTTGCACTTCATTTCTTTTTTGCGGACGGGCCAATGCAATGATCACGCAGCTCAGTGCCAGCATACGAAGAATAAAAGGCAGATGACGCAACCGGTTTTTCCAGGACGTAAAAGAAAAGGAATAGACCGATGATACTTTTATATATGCCTGTGAGCCGTTGTATTTTTTGATATACCAGTAAATCAAAAAAGGGATTATTGCAAACAAGCCGAATGCAAGAGGATAAGCAAAGTCGATATTTGTAAACCAGCCTGTCATTAAGTATTGGAGCTCTCGATCTTTTCGATTGCAGATTTTATTGTTTCAAAAATCATTTTATTATCCTGTTCAGACGGAATGAATTTTGCAAATTTTACAGAATCGCTCAATTGTAAAGATTGTGCCAATTGGCCAAATAGATCTTTATCTAAATTCAAATTCCGGAGTTGCTGCACTAAGTCATCAGTAGTTTTTTGCAATGAAAGAATCCCTTTTTTTCTGAAAATGTATAAGCGGAAAATATCGGTGAGCAAAGAATAATACTCCTTTACTGAACCAGTTTTTCTCTGAACTTGTTGCAGTTGTTGCATCGCTTCCTTATATGGGTCAATTTTCGGAGCAGGAGCTATTCCCCCGGGAGATTTTTTCTTTCTCAAAAGCCAGATCATGGCTGCAATGACAATAACAGAAATAATAGCAGGTAATATCCACCAGTTATTGTCCTTTCCGGCGGGGAGTTCAATAATATCTTTGATATCGTGATAATCTTTTGAAGGATCAAAGTCAGAAAATACAACATCAACGGGTATCGAATTTGTTTTTATTTTTTTATCAAGAAAAAAAGATGGGATCATCCAGTGTCCCGAATCAAAACTGGTCAGCTGCAATTCCTGTTTTAATGAAATCCCTCCTGCTGTTCTTTCCGTATCTGCTTTCTCTTTATTGACAATAACAAAATGCGGAATGCTGTCAATAGAAAAAAAATGAACGGTACTGCCGGCCGGAAATTCTGCTTCCAATGAAAGATGGATCCGCTCTCCTATGAGAATCTTATTTTTATCAGCAGAAGCTTTTACCGAAATCTTATTCTGAGCATGAACTAATCCTGCTGAAAACAGAAACGATAAGCAAAGAATTATTTTATGAAACTTCAATTTGTCCATTCTGAAACTATCAACGGTTCCTGCTTAAAAAGAATCGTTGCAATACTTTTACATAATCTTCACCGCTGCGGATATGCAACAGATCGCAGCCGGCTTTCCTGAATACATCCGCACTATATGCCGTGACTCTGAAAAATTCCTCATGATATCGTTCTCTTACCGACTTGCTGCTGCTATCCACCCAATGAGTTTGCCCGTTTTCTGCATCCATCACCTGCAGCAACCCGGCATCCGGCAATTGCATATCCATTTTATCATACACTTTTATGCCGATCACATCATGTTTCCTCGCAGCGACCCGCAATGCATCATTATAATTAGCGTCCAAAAAATCACTCAGTACAAAAACAATATTTTTT
>DASZPW010000379.1:0-4075 GCA_035550155.1 Chitinophagaceae bacterium
AAACCCTACAGTAAGAATGCGATTTGGAATTACAAATCCGCCCGATGCCGTATTCTGATTTCCGATTGAATTGGTCTCAGGATCAAGACCCGATTCTTTATGGAATGGCGAGAATGCTACAAATGGGTTTTGAACGGTGAAATACATTTTCAGTTTTACATTAGGATTAATAAAATGAACATGGCTGAAATCATATCCTAATGTAATAGTGCGAATCTTCAAAAACGAACCATCGAAGTAGCTGAGAGTGCTGGCATATTTGGGATTATCGTTGCTCACAGGACCAGCTGGGTTAGGATATTTAGCATTGGGATTTGTGGGTGTCCAATAATCAACATTAATATTATTTCTTCGTCCGGTCAGTAAATTGAGATAACCATTAGGTCCATGAATGTTACTGATGAGGATCCCGCCGTGCCTGTAGAAAGCTACTACACCCAGATCAAACCCTTTATAAGATACATTGGTATTAAAGCCACCTTGCCAATCAGGATCAACATCCATAATCTGCCTGTCATCTGCATTGATCGCTCTTACGGGTGAACCATCCGGGTTGAAACCGCCGGTATATAACACTTTGATCATTCCCACTTTTCCACCGGGTTCCAGGATATTCATATATCCATCAGCGCTATCCTTACCGGAGGTCCAAAGGCCTATTTTTTTATAATCATAAATAGCGTTGATGTTATGTCCCACAAACCAACTATTGGCTACATCCCTATCAGATCCGGAGGCTAATGACACCAGTTTGTTTTTATTTGTATAGAAGTTCAAGCCAGCTTCCCAGGTCCACCCATTTAGATTATTGATAATTGTTCCATTGAGGGTTAGTTCTAAACCCTTGTTTTGCGTGGATCCAATGTTAGCAGTAAAGCCACTCACACCTGAAGTGGGAGGCAGACCAAGGCCCAGAAGGATATCCTCTGTTTTTGTTATATAATATTCAATAGTTCCGGACAAACGATTTCCAAGAACAGAAAAGTCAAGACCAACGTTCAGTGTCTTGGAAAACTCCCATCCCAAATCAGTATTGGGTAGTTGGGATACATAGTATCCTGTACTATAAGTAGAGGGGCCAAAGTTGTAAGGACTGGTGCTTAACAATCCTAACGTAGCATAAGGGGCAATTGCCTGGTTGGAAGTTTGTCCGAAACCAACTCGCAATTTTAGATTGTTTATAGCCTTAATACTTTGCATAAATGACTCGTTAGCTATGTTCCAGCCGACAGATACAGCAGGATAGGTATGCCATTTATGTCCTTCGGCCAATCTTGATGATCCATCCGAACGCACCGTTGCTGAAATCATATAGCGGTTGTCATACGAATACATTATCCGGCCCATATAAGACATAAGGCCCCATAACTGATAGTCCTGATTATTGGGATCTATGGTTATTTGTCCGGCAGCCCTCCCGAGGTTATAAAACTCAAAAGCATCAGCCGGAATATCCTGTGCAGACATATTGGATCTGTTATATTTACTTTGTTCAGTAGAATAAAGCGCTGTTACATTCACATTATGTTTACTGGCAAAAGTGTGGTCATAGGTCAGCAGGTTTTCAATTGTCCAGTGATATGTTAACCTGTTATCAACAGAAGCAGATGATACTGTAGCAGGATTGGTACTTCCTACGCCCTGTCCTGTATATGCTCCGTTGTTGGATTGAATGAAATCAAGGCCAAGATTTATTCTATATTTCAATCCATCAAGAAAAGGCGCTTTGACTTCACCATAAATTGCATTGTAAGAAGCATAACCACGGGTTTCGTTAAGCCATTGATCATTGTCAGCTAATTGCTTCACTACATCTTTGGTAAATACAAATTGATCATCTGCCGCCATTCTTATTATTCTCTTCGTTGTACCATCGGTATTGTATGGTGTAGAAATAGGCGACATGCTTAACGTATTATATAATCCTACCTGATTTCCTGCACTTTCATTATAGTTGTTATAAGATGTAAATCCAACACGGAAAAGTTTTCCCACCTGCTGATCAAGAGAACCCCGAATGGAATAACGTTTATATTGTTGGGTGGGGATGATGCCTTTATTAAGATAGTATCCTACTCCAAAGTTATAACTGCCAGTTTCGGTGCCGCCGGAAAGCCCAACATTTTGATCCGTTACAATTCCGGTTTGATAAAATAAATCCTGCCAATCGGTATTTATGTCGTTAGCTTCATCTTGTCCGTTAGTGTATTGACCTCTTGCAGCTCGAAGCGCTGCGAATTGTGGGCCATTCATCATTGGGTATTTGGCAAAAATGGTTTGAGCACCTACGTATGAGTTATAAGAAATTCGGGGTTTTCTGTTTTTTGTCCCTTTATCTGTAGTAACAAGAATGACACCATTGGCGCCACGTGATCCATAAATTGCTGTTGCGGAAGCATCTTTTAAAATTTCAATGCTTTTTACATCATTGGGATTGATGTCGCCTAAAGACCCAAGAAAGGGAATCCCATCAAGAATAATTAATGGATTATTGTCGGCGCTGAGTGATCTTGCACCTCTCACCCGGATTTGCATGGTAGCTCCCGGTCGTGTTGAAGTTTGAGACATTTCCACTCCGGCTATTCGGCCTTGTAAGGCTTGCGAAATGTTTGCAGCTGGAATTTCACGCATCTTGATACCGCTGATTGATGAAACTGAACCTGTGATGGCTTCTTTGCGTTGTGTTCCATAACCGACCACCACTACTTCACTTTCTGTTTTAGCAACAGAGATCAGGCTAACAGAAAGAGTTTGTTTGTTGTTGATGCGAATTTCCTGCGTGATATAATTTACTGCAGAGATCACCAACGTTCCGTTTGCCGGCGCTGAGATTTCGAAATCGCCATTATCATCGCCGCTGACTCCGGTAGAGGTTCCTTTTACCACTACAGAGACTTTAGCAACGGGTTGGCCATTTTCATCACTGACGTGACCCTTTACCCGGATATTTTGTGAATATGCAGGCATTGCTATAAAGAATGCCAGCATCACCGATAAAAGGGTGGCTATGGCTTTTCCGGATACTAATCCGGATAAGGCCTTTTTACTTTGAGTTGTTTCCTGGATCAGAACTCTCATAATAGTTGTTTTAGAAATTTTGAATGTTTTATAAACAGATAATTGAGTTTTGGCAAAAGCAGCAGCGGTAGTTTAGCTGGTGTTCATGAATTTTCTTTTATTTATTAAAAAAATTGTTTCAACGTGGTTCTCTTTGGAAGATCGGATGTAATGGGGCCCGGGTATGTGCTGCCCGCTTTTCTGTTTTCTCAATTCTTCAATTCTCACCTGTTCTGCAATGCCTGGCGATAAAGAAATTTTTGCCAACGCCTATATTATATATATGCGTCAGCTCTATGTTTAAGCGTACTATTTAATAAATGAAAAATGCTGCGGAGAAAATGGCTCCTTGCCTGTGGTTTACTGACGGGCTTATAACTGAAATCAAGCAGTTCATTATTTCGTTTCGGCTGCATAAGTTCAATCGTTTTTTGGTTAGGCAAGTATGCAGATTTCCTTTTCTCACAACTAATATAGGCAGAAATTTTAAAAATGTAACCGATTACAATAATTTTTTTTAAAAATATTTTATTTAGCTTTACTGGTAGCGTTGTAACCGATTGTATGAAAAAGGCTAAAGAAGTCACTATTTATGATATTGCAGACCGTTTGAACGTGTCTATTGCCACCGTCAGCCGGGCCCTTAAAGATGACCCGGTAGTAAGCAAAAAGACCCGTAAAAAGGTGTATGAAGTTGCCGAGGAAATGGGCTACCGGTCCAATCATTTTGCCCGTAACCTGCGCCAACAACACACCCGGACGATCGGCCTTATTGTGCATGAATTGAACAGTAATTTTATTACTTCCGTACTTGCTGGTATCGAAAAAGTAACTGCCGAAGCCGGTTACGATCTCATCATTACACACTCATCTGAAAGTGTAGAAAAAGAAGCAGCCAACGCAGAAAACCTTTTTCATAAAAGAGTAGATGGAGTGATCGCTTCCCTTTCTTTTGATACGGAAGATCTTTCTCACTTTCAGCGTTTCGTTGATAAAGGCGTGCCGGTTATTTTCTTTG
>DASZPW010000380.1:0-21504 GCA_035550155.1 Chitinophagaceae bacterium
CAGGCATTCCACCTCCAATTACTTTTCCATAAGTAACGAGATCCGCATTTATTTTTAATCTTTCCTGTGCACCGCCAGTAGCTAAACGAAATCCTGTCATTACTTCATCTATGATAAAAACGATTCCTTCTTTATCACAAATTTTTCTGAGCCCTTCTAAATAACCTGGTAATGGAGGAATACATCCCATATTGCCAGCTACCGGTTCAATTATAATTGCTGCGATTTCGTTTTTATTTTCAGTAACCAAATTTTCAACCGCAGCAAGATCATTGTATGGAGCGGTTAATGTATCATTGGAAACGGCGCCGGTTACACCGGGCACCGTTTGAATATTAAATGTAGCTACACCACTTCCGGCTTTTACCAAAAACGAATCAGCATGGCCATGATAACAACCTTCAAACTTGATGAATTTATTTTTTCCTGTATAACCTCTTGCTAAGCGCAAAGCACTCATGCAGGCTTCCGTGCCGCTGCTCACCATTCTAATCAGATCCACATTGGGAACCATACTTTTGATCAGTTCCGCCATTTCAATTTCCAATTCTGTTGGGGCGCCGAATGAAGTGGAGTCCACAACTTTTTCCTGTATGGCTTTGATCATTGGTTCATATGCATGGCCCAGGATCATCGGCCCCCATGAGTTGATATAATCAATATATCTTTTTCCATCTGTGTCGTAGAGATAGGCGCCTTTTGCTTTGCTCATGAAGATCGGAGTACCGCCAACACTTTTAAATGCACGAACGGGAGAGTTCACTCCGCCTGGGATGGAGAGTTGTGCTCGTTGAAATAATTCCTGGCTTTTTTTATTATTCATAATATTCAATAAACAATATTCAATTTTCAATTGTCCGATTACTCATCATTCATCACTCATCCCAATAACTTCACCGCATCTTTTGCAAAATACGTTGCGATAAGATCAGCGCCGGCTCTTTTCATCGAGGTCAATGTTTCAAGAATAGCTTTATCCTCATCAATCCATCCCATTTTTGCAGCAGCTTTGATCATGGCATATTCACCGCTGATGTTGTAAGCGCTGACAGGAACAGTAACTGCATTTTTTACTTCACGAATTACATCTAAATAAGCTAATGCAGGTTTCACCATTACGATGTCTGCTCCCTCTTCAATATCCATCAATGTTTCTTTTACCGCTTCGATGCGATTATGATAATCCATCTGGTATGTTTTTTTATCGCCGAACCCCGGAGCAGAATCCAATGCATCACGAAACGGTCCATAAAAACAAGAAGCATATTTGGCGCTGTAGCTCATGATGCCGGTTTTGGTACAATCATTTTCTTCCAATGCTTTCCTGATTGCGCCGATCCTTCCATCCATCATATCACTTGGCGCCACGAAATCAGCGCCAGCCTGTGCATGACTCACACTCATTTTTGCCAATACCTCCACTGTTGGATCATTTACGATTTCTGTTCCTTCTACTATCCCGTCATGTCCATAAGAGGAAAAAGGATCCAACGCCACATCAGTCATCACCAGCATTTCAGGAACTGCACTTTTAATAGCTTTTATGCTTTGTTGCATCAAACCGTTTGGGTTTATCGCTTCTGTTCCTTTATTATCTTTCAATTCATCCTTGCATTTGATGAATAGTAAAACAGATTTCAATCCCATCTTCCAGAGTTCTTTCACTTCGTTTACTGTCAGATCCAGGCTCATGCGGTAATACCCCGGCATTGAAGCAATTTCCTTTTTCACATTTGCTCCTTCATCAATGAAAAGCGGGACGATGAAATCATCCGGAGACAATGAGGTTTCCGCAACCATGGAGCGGATAGCGGGAGATTGTCTTAAAATTCTGTTTCGTCGTTGTAAATACATATTTTTAAATTAAAAATTCAAAAGTCAAAAATTTTATACCCAATCACGAGGGTTCAGACAAACCTGTAACAATTTCTCTTCTTCACTTCCCAGTTCAGGGTGATAATCATATTCGAATCTTACAGTTGGCGGCAAACTCATCAGGATGCTTTCAGTGCGTCCGCCGGTCTTCAATCCGAATACTGTTCCCCGGTCATGAATAAGATTGAACTCTACATATCTTCCTCTTCTTATTTCCTGCCAGTGTTTGTTTTTTTCATTGTATGAACTATTTTTTCGTTTCTCCACAATAGGAATATAAGCAGGGATAAATGCCTCACCGCATGCCTTTCCAAAACTCATCCAAAAAGTGGTATCCTTTCCTTCTTTTTCTCTTTTATGATCATAAAATATTCCGCCGATACCTCTTCTCTCATTGTTGCGATGCGTATTCACAAAATAATTATCGCATTCTTTCTTGAATTCAGGATAAAATGAAGGATCGAACTGGTCGCAGACATTTTTATAATTTTCATGAAAATGTTTTGCATCTTCTTCGAATAAATAATAAGGAGTAAGATCTGTGCCGCCGCCGAACCAGCGATCAATGAATAGATCATCTTCGTACAATTCAAACATCCGGTAATTGCAATGAATCGTCGGTACAAAGGGATTAACAGGATGAATCACTAAACTTATTCCTGCAGCGAACCAAGCCCCTCTGCCTCCGGAAGGGGAGATCTTTAGAACTTCCCGCATTTTATCAGTGATCTTTCCATACACTACAGATGTATTCACTCCACCTTTTTCAAAAACATTTCCATTTGCAATAACTCTTGTCAATCCACCACCGCCTTTTCCCTCAGCTCTTTGCCATTCATCTTCTTTGAATGTAGCTTTTCCATCCACTTCTTCTAATGCTTTACAGATTTTATCCTGCAAACCATAAATAAAGTCGATCCATTGACCTCTTAGTTCTTTTGTTTCGGTTTTATGAATCATTAATTAAAAATTCAAAATTAAAACGTCAAAAAGGCTCATAATTTTGACTTTTGATTTTTTACTTTTTACTTTCCCGATATTCTTTTACTGCCTCCACAAATGCTTTGGCATGAGCTACCGGAACGTTTGGCGTAATGCCATGCCCCAGGTTAGCAATATATTTTTGTATGCCAAATCCATCAATCATTTCTTTCACCCATTTTTTTATCTGTGGAATCGGCGCTAATAATTTTGCCGGATCAAAATTTCCCTGCAAGGTGATTGAATTGTTTGTCATCTCTCTTGCCAATTGAGGTGTGATGGACCAATCAATTCCGATCCCGCTGGCACTACTTTCGCTCAGCTCTTTTAATGCATACCAACTTCCTTTTGGAAATAAAATTACCGGCGCATGATTGTTTAATGCATCGGCAATTTGAATCAAATATGGTTGTGCAAATATTTTAAAATCTTCCGGAGACAACATGCCCGACCAGCTATCGAACACCTGCACCACATCAGCGCCGGATCTTGTTTGCGCTTTTAAATACTCAATGGTAATCGTTGTGATCTTATGTAATAATTCATGAGCTAAATCCGGTTGGGTGTAAGTAAATTGTTTCGCTTTGTCCCATGTCTTGCTTCCTTTTCCTTCGATCATGTAACAAAAGATCGTCCACGGCGCCCCGGCAAAACCAATGAGCGGAACACGACCATTCAATTCTTTTTTTGTCAGCGACAACGCATCTAACACATATTTCAAACTTTGCTCTGCACCCTCGGTAATAAGTGCACCAACATCTTTTTTTGTTTGAATCGTTTTTGGCAATGACGGACCTTTTCCTTCTTCCATCAACACTTCAACTCCCATTGCCTGCGGGATGACGAGAATATCTGAAAAGATGATCGCCGCATCAACGCCGATCTGATCCACCGGTTGTAATGTGATCTCACAAGCCAGTTCCGGAGTTTGTACACGGGTAAAGAAATCATATTTTTCTCTCAGCTTGATATAATCAGGCAAGTATCTTCCAGCCTGCCGCATCATCCAGACTGGCGGCCGTTCTACTTTTTCCTTTCGTAAAGCTTTTAATAAGAGATCGTTTTTTATTCCGCTCATTCGTAACAATTGATATTCTGAAAATAATTTTGAACTGAAGCTATCATCATTTCCTGGCTTGGAGATTCACTCGTAATAATTTTATTACCGGTGAAATCGGCAATACTTTCTGCAGTTGTTTTTCCAATAGCAAAACAAACTGTGCTTTTCTTTAAATGATTCACAGAAAAAAAACTTTGCACTGCACTTGGACTAAAAAAAAGAATTGCATCAATAGTATCATTAGCTGTTGTCGGTGTTTCAATGGTCTCATAGACCATTATTTCATGGACTTTAATTCCAGCATTCTTTAATAAGGATGGAAGCTCCTCTCTTCTTTTATTTCCGCAAGGAAAAATAACTTCAGGAATCTTTTGGTCAATTATTTTTTTTGCGAGATTAGAAGCATTTTCCGCTTCACCAACAATATTTTTTCCTAAACGTCTTGAATTGAGTACAACTTCTTTTGTTTTTCCTGAAAGGCAAAATATTTCCCAGTCAAATAAATAGAAAGTATCGCCAACATGCAAATAATTTTCAAATGTAGTTACAGCATTAGAACTTGTGAAAACAATGTTTAGCAGTCCGGATTTTACTAATTCAATTATTTGATTCTGTATTTTATGGGATAAAATAGGCTTTACCGAAATAAATTCCTGCTCGATAATGTCAATATCGTTTTGTTTCGCATACTCAAGTATGGAAGGCTCCAGTTTTTTTGTACTTAAAACTTTATACTTCATCGTTCAGGCTTACACCGCTTTTACGAATTTCATCAGCAATCTCTTTTCCGCCCATAGCTAATAATTCATTGGCGGCATTGATTCCGATATTCTCTGATCCTTCAATGTCAATTGCCTTTTCTATTTCAACTTTTTTAGTTCCATCGAGGGATAAAATATTTCCCTTAAAATAAATTTTATCATTTTTAATTTCTGCATGCGCACTGATAGGAGTAGAGCAACCACCCAATAATGTTCTCAGGAAATCTCTTTCAATTTTGGTGCATTGTGCTGTATGCTTATCATTAAATTGATCACAAGCCTTGAAAGAGAATTGATCATCTTCTCTGCAAACAACCATAATGGCTCCTTGTGCCGGGGCGGGTAACATCCAATCAAGAATGACGCTATTTGCAGGACGAAGATTGATCCGTTCCAAGCCTGCCTGCGCAAAAATGGCGGCATCCCAATTTTCTTCCTGTAGTTTTCCTAACCTGGTATTTACATTGCCACGCAGATTTTCAATTTGATGATCGGGAAACTTATTTAGCCATTGGGCTTTGCGACGAATGCTACTTGTCGCAACAATGAATGTGGAATGTGGAATGCCCGCCGACCCACTAGGCAGGTTGAGTGTTGAATATTTATTTTTTGAAAAAGTATTTTTGAAAACGAGTAAATCATGAATCGGGCCTCTTTTTAAAACTGAGGCCTGGATAATTCCTGCAGGCAATTGTGTCGGCACATCTTTCATAGAGTGAACAGCAACATCAATCCGGTTATTGAGTAAAGCGATGTCCAGACTCCTGGTGAATACCCCTTGTACTCCCATTTCATAAAGCGGAGTTTTGAGATCTACATCACCTTCACTTTTTATATAAACAAGCTCAGCAGCAAAGCCATTTTCAGCAAGTAATTTTTTTACCTGATCTGCCTGCCATACAGCAAGCTGGCTTTCTCTTGTCCCAATCCGGATTATTTTTCCCATTGTCAGGCGATGAATTCATTAATAGCTTCTATATAGTGACAACCTTTTTGGTTTTGCAATTTCAATTTAGAAGCCATACCATTGATGACACGTTGAATTTTTTGGTCAGCAGGCGTGTCAGTGTTCTGAGTATATAAAGGTATAAATAATGGGTCGCTTTGAATTTCTTTCAATTTGGTTTTTACCGCTTTCAGCACCGGAACATGTTTGCGCATTTCATGCCATTCAATAAATTCATCAATATGTTCAGCAATAATTTTTTTTACTTTGGGAACTTCTGCTTCTCTTTTTGCCAGCGTTTCATCTTTCAGTTTTGATAATTCATCCACATTGATCAGAGAAACATTGAATAAATTTCTGACAGATGCTTCTACATTAGATGGTACCGTCAGATCAATGATCCATTTTTTCCCTTTACCATCAAGATGAGAACATAAAACAGTGGGTTCGGTAGCATTGGTAGCGACGATGACAATATCAGCAGCTGCAAGCTGAAGGGGAAGTTCCTGTAATGAAGCATGGTTCAATCCCATTTCTTTTGCAAGGGAAATAGCTTTTTCTTCACTACGGTTGATCAGGGTGATGTTTTTTGTACCTAAATAATCCACTACATTTTTGCAGGCACTTCTTCCCATTTTGCCTGTGCCGATCAGCAGTATCTTTTTATCAGTAACGGCCTGAATGTTTTTCAATATGTATTGTACAGCAGCAAAAGATACAGAGACAGTACCTCCGCTTAATTCAGTTTGATTTTTTATTGCTTTCGAAGATTGTAGTACGCTATTCACCAATCTTTCTAAAAAAGCACCAACAAAATCTTTTTCTTTCGCAAATTTTACAGCCGTTTTCATCTGGCCGATGATCTCATAGTCGCCGAGTATCTGGGAATCCAATCCGGCGCCTACATGGAAAAGGTGTTCAATTGCGGCCGTTCCGTTTTTTATGTAAGCGATCTGTTTAAAAGTAGCAATATCTCCGGCAGTCTCACTGCAAACTAATTCGATCAGTTGATCCGCATTTTCAGCAAAACCATACACCTCGGTACGGTTGCAGGTTGACAGGATGAACAATTCATTGATGCCGGCCGCAGTTGCTTTTTCAAGGATACTGGAATATTGTTCGTGATTAATGGAAAATTGACCTCTTAAACCTGCATCTGCTTTTCTGTAGTTGATACCAGTTACGAAGAAATTTGAAAGATTTTTTGAACTATTTCCGGTCATATTTGTCTCTATAAAAATTCGATTCACAAAAATAGATTTGACATTTTCAATAGCCTAAAATTGCTGTCACTGAACTGTCATTTTACTTTATGAGATTTGTCAAATCGTTCAGTGATATAAATCAAGTGTATCTCTGAAATGCAATCTGGTATTGAGTTCTGTGAGATAGATTTAAATCATGTGAATGTTGCTGGTTAGTTTGGATTACATTTGTTAGTTATTTTTTTCTTCTATATTACGCCAATGAAAAGAGGAATTATTTTAATGAATCTTGGTTCTCCGGATTCAACGGAAGTCAAAGATCTTCGCAAGTACCTCAATGAATTTTTAATGGATGGCAGAGTGATCGATTATCCATTTTTATTCAGGTTGATGCTGGTTCGAGGGATCATTGTTCCTTTTCGTGCGGCAAAATCAGCAGAAGCATATAAAAAGATCTGGACGAAAGAAGGTTCGCCACTGATTATTTTGACGAAAGAACTACAAAGATCATTACAACAGAACGTATCCGAACCCGTTGAGGTTGCCATGCGATATGGCAATCCTTCAATGGCTGACGCCTATGATGCTTTATTGAAAAAAAACCCGGAACTGGAAGAAGTGATACTGGTTCCAATGTATCCGCATTATGCTATGAGCAGTTATGAAACTGCGGTAGAATATGCAAAAGAAATTCACCGGAAGAAAAAGTATCCTTTCAGGATCACTTTTATAAAACCATTTTATGATGAACCTGATTATATCAATGCGCTGGCAGAAAGCATCAAACCTTTTTTGCAGCAGGACTTTGATCAAATTTTATTCAGCTACCATGGAGTTCCTGAGCGGCATATTTTCAAAGGGGATATTACAGGTCAGCATTGCCTGAAAGTGGAGAATTGCTGCGCTGTGGATTCACCGGCGCATAAGCAATGTTACCGGCATCAGTGTTTGAAAACGACCGATCTCGTTGCACAAAAACTGAATTTACCTTCGGGAAAATGCAGCTATTCCTTTCAGTCACGATTGGGAAGAGCAGAGTGGCTGAAACCTTATACTGCTATGCGACTGGAGCAAATGCCGAAAGAAGGGATCAAAAAACTGCTGGTGGTTTGTCCCGCATTTGTAAGTGATTGTTTAGAGACATTGGAAGAAATTGCTGAAACCGGTAAAGAAAGTTTTTTACATGCCGGCGGAGAATCGTTTACTATGATCCCCTGTTTGAATGTGCATCCACTTTGGGTGAAGACGATCGTAACTTATATACAGGGGATCAAAGACGGGAAAAGGGAAATGATTCTTGAAAAATAAAAAGTCAAAATGAAAAAATCAAAAAGGGCATCTTTCTGAATGCTATTTTTTAATTTTTACTTTTGAATTTAATATATCCCACATGTATCTCTATCTCAAAGCAATTCATATCATCTTCGTCGTAACCTGGTTTGCAGGGATGTTTTATATCGTTCGCCTGTTCATTTATAATACCGAAGCCAATGAAAAACCAGAGACGGAACGAACAATATTGCAAAAGCAATTCAGTGTAATGATCCGGCGACTTTGGTTTGGTATCACCTGGCCTTCGGCTATCCTGACGCTGATCCTCGGACCATGGGTGATGCTCAATAATCATTGGGATAAAGTATTGTTGGAGCCAGCAGGTACCTGGCTTTTGATCAAACTTATTTTTGTAGTGTTCTTATACATTTATCATTTCACCTTACATTCTATTTACAAACAGGAATCAAAAGGGATTTTCAAATATTCATCTCAGCAACTCCGGTTGTGGAATGAAGTGGCTACAATTTTGCTGGTTGCTATTGTGATGTTAGCAGTGGTTAAACAAAACATTAGTGTTGTTTGGGGGATCGTCGGATTGATCCTTCTCGTTATATTGCTAATGAGTGCGATTAAGATTTATAAAATGCTACGGAAATAAACGATGATTGAATGAGTACCAAAACTCATAACTGATCACTCATTATTCATCATTCAAATCGCCTTACTGAATAAAACTTTTTTCTCTGCTTGCTGATTTCTCAATAAATGCAGATCAAATGCCCGGCAGATATTACGGATGAAATGGCGCCCAGCAGACGTAACAGTCATTTCTTTTTGACTCCATTCTACAAGATTATCGTCTTCCAATTTGGCCAACTCAGGGAAAGTATATTCCTGTAAAAGCGGCAGATCTTTTGGATTAAAAACAGTCACATTCCTGCAGCTTACATCAAGAATATATTTTCTGAAAGTCACATCTTCGTCATCTAAAAAATAACCTCGGGTGACAGCCAATTCACCTTTATTGATATGTTCGTAATAACCGTGCAGATCTTTTTTGTTTTGTGCAAATGCTATTCCCACATCACTGATGGATGATACACCCAATCCTAACAACAGCGATGTTTTTTGAGTGGTATATCCCATAAAATTCCGGTGCAGTGTTCCATCCAGCCATGCTTTATACAGGTCATCTTCCGGTAATGCAAAATGATCCATCCCGATATCAACATAACCAGCTTCGGTCAGCAATTCTTTTCCTTTTAAATACAAAGCCAGTTTTGCTTCAGCATTAGGAAGATCATTTTCATTGAACAAACGCTGTCCACGACTGGTCCACGGCACATGAGCATAACTGTAGAATGCAATGCGATCAGGCCGCAACTCGATCACCTGGTTTATTGTTTTTTCAATGCTTGTTAATGTTTGTTTTGGTAAACCATAGATCAAATCAAAATTTATTGATTTGAATCCAACCTCTCTCGCATTATTCGTCGCCCGGATCACATTTTCCAATGGTTGAATCCGATTGATGATCCGTTGCACTTCAGGATCGTTATCCTGCACACCATAACTTATGCGACGGAAACCAAGATTGTATAAAGTTTCGAGATGTTTCCTTGTAGTATTATTAGGATGGCCTTCTATACTGAATTCATGTTTTGGATGAATGAGTGACCTTTCAAAAATTGAATCTGCTATCCGGGCCAGGTTCTTTGGAGAAAAAAATGTAGGCGTTCCTCCACCCAAATGAAATTCCCGGATGATCGGCGTTTCATTCATGAGTTGTAAATAAATGCTCCATTCTCGAATGATCGCATCAAGATATTCTCCTTCCACAGAGTGATTCGTGGTGATCTTTTTATTGCAACCACAATAGGTACATAAAGATTCGCAAAAGGGCAAATGCATATACAAACTGATGCCTTCTTTGGCATTGGAGAGGTGAAACTGTTGTTCAAAAACAGATTTCCATCTTTCAACATCAATAACATCGTTCCAGTAAGGTACTGTGGGATAACTCGTGTACCGTGGTACCGGCACGTTATATTTACTTACGAGATTTTGATTAATAAACATTGCACAAAAATCATCCACAGGAAAATGTTTTGGTATGATTGGGATAAACCTCCTGCCTGACTTTGATCAGGACAGAAAGAATTTTGTCATAAGGCTGTAAGATTTTTACTACATCAGGCCAGTTGTTTTTCGTAACTTTGCAATCTTTTTAGGCTTGGAAATGAGCAATAAATACAAAGAATTCTCGCAACTGAATTTACCGGCTATTGAGCAGGAAATACTTGCCCGTTGGCAGGCTGATAATGCATTTGAACAAAGTGTTTCGCTGCGTGAAGGATCGACACCATTTGTTTTTTACGAAGGCCCGCCCAGCGCTAATGGAATGCCGGGCATTCACCATGTAATTTCAAGAACCTTGAAAGACCTGGTATGCCGCTACAAAACCATGAAGGGATTCCAGGTAAAAAGAAAAGGTGGTTGGGATACACATGGTTTGCCGGTTGAATTAGGAGTGGAAAAAGAATTAGGCATCACCAAAGAAGATATCGGGAAGAAAATTTCGGTTGAAGAATACAATCAGAAATGCCGGGAGGCAGTGCTTCGGTATAAAGACAAATGGGATGATCTAACGAGAAAGATGGGTTATTGGGTTGACCTAAATGATCCGTACATCACATTCAAGAATGAATACATCGAAACTCTGTGGTGGTTGTTGAAACAATTGTATGAAAAAGGGCTGTTGTATGAAAGTGTAAGTATTCAACCGTATTCTCCGGCTGCAGGAACGGGTTTGAGTTCACACGAGTTAAATCAGCCGGGAACGTATAAAGATGTGAAGGATACGAGTTGTGTGGCGATGTTCAAAGCAGTCAAAAATCAAAAGTCAAAATTTTTATTTGATGCTGCTGGCACCGATGAAGTTTTCTTTTTAGCATGGACGACCACGCCTTGGACGTTACCTTCCAATTTGGGATTGACTGTTGGTGCGAACATCGATTATGTGTTGGTAAAAACATTTAATCCCTATACACATCTTCCGATAAATGCAATTCTAGCTAAGGCTTTAGTTGGAAAATACTTTAAAGAAGAAGGAGAGAATGGTGATTTTGAAAATTACTCTGATAAGTCAAAAATTATTCCGTGGCAAATTCTTTCAGAGTTTAAAGGAAAAGAACTCGAAGGAATTTCTTACGAACAGCTACTCCCTTTCGAAGCCAACAAGACCGATAACCCAAATGCTTTTAAAATATTACTGGGAGATTTTGTAACAACAGAAGATGGTACCGGCATCGTTCACACTGCTCCTGCTTTTGGTGCTGATGACTTCAGAGTTGGGAAAAAATATGACATCGGAATTTTGACGATGGTGGATAAACAAGGAAAATTCATTGATGGTTTAGGTGAATTCAGCAACCGCTATGTAAAAAATTATAAGGACGATCCGAACTATGTAGATGTAAATGTGGATATAGCTGTGAAGTTGAAAAAAGAGAACCGTGCTTTCAAAGTTGAAAAATACGAACATAGTTATCCGCATTGCTGGCGAACTGACAAACCTGTTTTGTATTATCCATTGGATGCATGGTTCATTAAAACCACAGCACTGAGAGAGAGAATGGTTGAGTTAAACAAAACCATTAACTGGAAACCGAAGTCAACAGGTGAAGGAAGGTTTGGGAACTGGCTGGAGAATATGGTGGATTGGAACCTGAGTCGTTCAAGATTTTGGGGAACTCCATTACCAATCTGGAGAACAGAAGATGAACAGGAAGAAAAATGTATCGGTTCTATTGAAGAACTAAATACTGAGATCAGGAAAGCCAATAAAAAATTGGGAGCTGATGTAAACAAACATTATTTGCATGAAGGAATTCTTGACCTGCATAAACCTTATGTTGATGAAATTATTTTGGTAAGTGATACGGGTAAGCCGATGAAACGGATTCCCGATCTGATCGATGTGTGGTTTGACAGCGGAGCAATGCCTTATGCCCAATGGCATTATCCTTTTGAGAACAAAGAAAAATTCAAAGAGTCTTTTCCCGCAGATTTTATTGCTGAAGGAGTAGATCAAACCCGTGGTTGGTTTTATACGCTTCATGCCATTGCTGCATTGGTTTTTGATTCGGTGGCTTATAAAACCTGTGTCTCGAATGGCCTGGTTCTGGACAAGAACGGGAATAAAATGAGTAAGAGGTTGGGTAATGTGGTTGATCCGTTCAAGACCATTGAAACTTATGGAGCTGATGCAACACGTTGGTATCTCATCACCAATGCTTCTCCATGGGAGAATATGAAGTTCGACCTTGATGGTATTAAAGAAGTACAGCGAAAATTTTTTGGCACTTTATATAATACGTACCAGTTTTTTGCACTGTATGCTAATGTGGATGGATTTGCATTCAAAGAAAAATACATTCCGCTTAACGAACGTCCCGAAATTGATCGCTGGATACTTTCTTCCCTGAATTCATTGATCAAAAAGGTGAATGAATACATGGATGATTATGAGCCTACGCAGGCCGGACGGTCTATTGAAGATTTTGTGGATGAGCATTTGAGCAATTGGTATGTTCGTTTGTGCCGCCGTCGTTTTTGGAAAGGAGAATATGAGCAGGATAAAATTTGTGCATATCAAACCTTGTATGAATGCCTCGAAACAATTGTAAGATTGATGGCGCCGATTTCTCCATTTTTTAGTGATGCGGTTTTCCAAAATCTGAATTCGATCACCGGCCGCTTCAATGTTTCATCAGTGCATCATGCAGATTTTCCTGTTGCAAACGAATCAACTATTGATGAATTGTTGGAAGAAAGAATGCAACTGGCGCAGGATGCATCGTCTTTAGTATTATCGCTTCGCAAAAAAGTAAATATCAAAGTTCGTCAGCCTTTGCAGAAAGTTTTGATACCGGCGCTAAACCCCGGGATGAAAAAACAATTACAAAAAGTGGAAGACCTGATCAAGGCGGAAGTGAACGTAAAGGAAATAGAATACCTGGATCCGGATAATACGTTTATACAGAAAAAGATCAAACCCAATTTTGTGGCGCTGGGTAAAAAATTAGGACCAAAGATGAAAGCTGTTAGCGCTGCATTATCTCAGTTTACCCAGGATGATATTGTAAAACTGGAAAAGCAGGGCAACTACACTTTAACGATAGATGGCGAAGCCTTGACCCTTGAGCTGTCAGAAGTAGAGATCAGCAGCAACGACATTCCGGGCTGGATGGTAGCTAATAACGGATCGCTGACAGTGGCGTTGGATATTACAATTACTCCCGAATTGAAAATGGAAGGTGATGCCCGTGAATTTGTAAACCGTATCCAAAATATCCGCAAAGACAATGGTTTTGAGCTTACTGACCGTATTCAAGTTAAAGTGGCAGCAAATAATGGACTCAAAGATTCTTTAGCACAGTTTAAAACCTATATTTGCGCCGAAATTCTGGCAGATAATCTTGAAATATTACCCGAAATAGAGGGTGGTACAGAGATTGAAGTCAATGACGTTTCACTAAAAGTAATTGTTTCAAAAAAAGGCTAAAAAATGGCAACTAAAAAACATGCCCGCCATTCAGGTGGGAAACCGGCATCAAAAAAAGCCGCTAAGTCCGCCAAAAAAGCAGCCCCTAAAAAGCCAGCTGCAAAAAAACCCATGAAAAAAGCCGCACCAAAAAAAGCAGCCCCCAAGAAAGCTGTAAAACCTGTTTCAAAAAAAGCTGCTCCTAAAAAACCTGTTGCAAAACCGGCACCGGTAAAGACAGCTTCCAAACCGGCCCAGGTTTCAAAACCTGTTGCCGCTCAACCGGCAAAAAAATCAGGATTTGATCCTAAGACTTTGGTATCTATAAAACCCAAAGTGAAACCTATTATAAAAAAAGAGCCTCCAAAACCGACAAAAATCGTGATACCCAAAACAACAACCAAGAGTTCTGTAAAGTATGAGCCAGAATTCACTAAATCAGTTTTAGATACACCAAGTCATCAAGATCAGAGTACACCAACACAACGTTATTCCGATGCTGATCTCGCTGAATTCAAAGAGATAGTTCTTAAAAAACTGGAAGCGGCAAAAAAGGAACTGGCTTACCTGCAAGGTTTAATCACCCGCAAAGATGAAGGGGGTGATATGGACGAAGCTCGCTACATGACCATGGAAGATGGAAGTGTAAGTATGGAAAGAGAACAATTGAGCCAAATGGCTAGCCGCCAGATCACTTTTATTGATCACCTCGAAAAAGCGCTGATGAGAATTGAGAATAAAACTTATGGTATTTGCCGTGTTACCGGCAAGTTGATCGATAAAGCCCGTCTCCGTGCTGTGCCTCATGCTACATTGAGCATTGAAGCAAAACAGATGATGAACAAATAGTTTTTTCGAATAAAAGTAAAAGAGGCTGACTTGACTTTTGAGGCAGCCTCTTTTTATTTATAGCCTTTTTGATAAATAGGAAGATTGTTTAAGCGAACCAATGTGGCAGTTTTTTTTGAGAAGGACTATTTTTAAAAACAGGTTAGTTCTATATTTTGCTTAACATTGCTCCGTAGGTTCAACTTTTATTTCAATATGACCATTCATTTTGGATATGAAAAAGGGCAGGTGATGCAGGCATTACGGTATCATTTTATCAGCAGGCCTGAAATACGGATCATGATCATCCTGGTTAACGTTTTTGCCATTGCCTCGTTGATACTTTACCTCTTGCATAAAATCACTCCATTTGCATTTATTATAGGGGCTTTAATGTGGATCATCCTGATGATCAGTTTCTGGTTTGTGATGCCCATAATGGTATATCGCCGGGCTGCAACTTTTAAAGATAACTTCAGCATGAGTTTTGGAGATGAAGGCTTTACATTGGGACATGAAAAAGGCTCCCGATCCTGGCCCTGGAAGTCATTAAGTACATTTATGGAAAGTCCTTATTTTTTTCACCTGTACTTTGACAGCCGTTCTTTTTTTCTTGTACCAAAAAGCGGGTGCAAGGATACTGATGAGATATATGAGCTGAGGCAATTGCTGAAATCAAAAGTGAAGAAACAGAAATAAGTAAACAGTCACAACAATTCGGGATATACTGCTATAATTTTTTTTCCATTACATAATGCGGAATGGTAACTTCAACAAATTCCTGGCTGGTGACCCTGTATCCCATTTTTTCATAAAATCCGATTGCATTTTTTCTTGCATGCATGGTAATGGTTCTATAACCACGGTCTCTGGCGATATTTTCGGCAAAGTTCATCAGGGCTCTTCCAATGCCTTTTCCCTGCAGATCATTTAGTACGGCCATTTGCCGAAGCCGAACCGTAGTGGGATTTTCCTCAACCAGCATACAACAGCCTAACATCTGGTCATCATCAAAAGCGCCGATGAGCATATTGTCTTTTTCATCGTTCAGTTCTTCAATTGTAAAGCCCAGCCCCAGGGGCTTACGTAAAATATCATCCCTTAACTTGACCATTTGCTGGTATTCGGGTGTTCCGTGATCAATAATTTTCAGGGCCATTTCTTAGTAATTGATTCAGAGGTTTTCAAATTACAAAGAACTTATAATACTGCCAACCGTTTCTTTTCGGGATCTTAATGGATAAAATATTTTAAGGACACTGCTAGTGCCTCGTACACAGGAGGTTGGTATAAAAATGAAAAAACCAGCTTTCCGATGATGATTTACTCAAAAAGTATATTTTTGCACCCATATTAACCAAACTTATACGTCATGTCAGACATCGCATCTAGAGTTAAAAAAATTATCGTTGACAAATTGGGCGTTGACGAAGGTGAAGTAACCAACGAAGCCTCATTCACAAATGATCTGGGCGCCGATTCCCTGGATACAGTTGAATTGATCATGGAATTTGAAAAAGAATTTAATATCTCCATTCCTGATGAGCAGGCTGAAACCATTACAACAGTGGGACAGGCTATTGCTTACCTGGAAGAGCATGCCAAATAATGCAGCATCCTCTATTTAGGGGATCACTGGAATAGATCAATGAACTCCGCCTTCCGGTTCACAGACTGTGAAGGCGGTTTTTAGCTTCAAATAAATTAATACCTGCTGGCTGTATGGAATTAAGAAGAGTTGTCGTAACCGGAATGGGCGCACTGACTCCTTTAGGCAATTCCGTAAATGATTACTGGAATGGATTGATCAATGGAGTGTCAGGAGCTGATTTCATTACCTTGTTTGACGCTTCCAAATTCAAGACACGATTTGCCTGCGAAATAAAAAATTTTCAGCCTACTGATTTCCTGGAGAAAAAAGAAGCAAGAAAAATTGACCGTTTCACCCAAACTGCATTAGTGGCCAGCGATCAGGCTGTGAAAGATGCCGGTATTAATAAAGATAATGTGAATGTTGACAGGGTTGGGGTGATTTTTGCCAGCGGTATTGGTGGTCTCATTACGTTCCAGGAAGAAGTAATGAATTTTGCAAAAGGCGATGGCACTCCCCGATTCAATCCTTTTTTTATTCCAAAAATGATATTGGACATTGCTGCGGGGCAGATCTCCATGCGTCATGGATTTCGTGGACCCAACTTCGCAGTAGTGAGTGCCTGTGCTTCATCCACCAATGCTATGATGGAATCCTTTAATTTGATCCGCATGGGTAAAGCCGATATTATTTTAACGGGTGGTGCTGAAAGTGTTATCAGCGAAGCAGGCGTAGGCGGATTCAATGCGATGAAAGCCTTGAGCGAACGAAATGATGATCCTAAAACAGCCAGCCGCCCTTATGATAAAGACAGGGATGGATTTGTAATGGGAGAAGCTGCCGGCGTCGTCGTAGTGGAAGAACTGGAACATGCCATAAAAAGAGGAGCTAAAATTTATTGTGAAATAGCAGGGGCCGGCGCTACTGCAGATGCTTATCATATTACAGCACCTCATCCGGAAGGATTAGGCGCCAAAAATGTTATGAATGCAGCATTGGAAGATGCCGGTATGAAAACTGAGGATATTGATTACATTAATACGCACGGCACTTCCACGCCTTTAGGTGATATAGCTGAGGTAAAGGCAATTGTTTCTGTATTTGGTGAACATGCGTATAATGTCAATATCAGCTCCACCAAATCAATGACCGGTCATTGCCTTGGCGCTGCCGGTGTGGTAGAAGCGATGGCCTGCATCATGAGTGTGCAACATGATATTGTTCCGCCAACGATCAATCACTTTACAGATGATCCCGAATTGGATCCACGCCTCAATTTCACATTTGAAAAAGCACAGCGCCGCACCATTCGTGCTGCACTGAGCAACACGTTTGGCTTCGGGGGACATAATGCCTGCGTGATCGTAAAAAAATACATTTAACAGCTGCTTTTTAATTCCTGCAGTTTTTGTTTACATTTTTTTGTAGCTTAAAGCCTGTGGATCTTTTGAAAACATTTTTTAAAAAACACGAAAACGCATCTTTCAAAAAAGAACTTAAAAACATTTTAGGTTTTAAGCCTGCTGATCTTTCCCTGTACAAAACAGCACTAACGCATCGTTCCGTAAAGGAAGGCGCTGATGAAAACAATGAACGGCTTGAATATTTAGGAGATGCAGTGCTCAGTGCTTTGATCGCAGATTATCTTTTTAAACGGTATCCATACAAAGAAGAAGGTTTTCTGACTGAAATGCGTAGTAAAATGGTGAATCGTCAGCAGCTGAATGATATTGCCATCAGGATGGGATTGAAAAAGATCACCCTGTATAATAAAATGGACGGATCGCTGAAAATAAGCCAGATATTCGGAAACACCCTGGAAGCATTGGTAGGAGCGATCTATCTTGACCAGGGTTATAAAAAAACCGCTAAGTGGGTAAAAGAATGCATTATTCTACCGCACATGTTCATGGATGACCTGGAGAACCTGGAGATCAATCATAAAAATAAATTGTACGGCTGGGCTAATAAGAATGGGAAAGTGCTGGAGTTTGAAACATTAGATGAACGACTTGAGAACGGTAGAAGGTTGTTTACGATCGCAGCAGTTATCGACGGAGTCAATATTGCAGAAGGAAAAGCATTCAATAAAAAAGATGCTTCACAGATAGCCGCACAACTGGCAGTAGAAAAATTGGGGATCACCAGTACAGATTCGATAATCGAAGAAAATTTGGAATAAGTAGTCATTTTTTCTCCATACACAATTCGATCAACACTCCGTTTGTATTTTTTGGATGCAGAAAGCATACTAGTTTATTATCTGCTCCTGGTTTCGGAATTTCATTGAGCAATTCAAAACCTGCTTCCTTTAATCGTTTCATCTCGGAATCTAAATCAGCTACTTCAAAAGCTATATGATGCAAACCTTCACCTTTTTTTTGAATAAAACGGGCTATCACTCCGTCGGCATCTGTACTCTCCAACAGTTCGATCTTCGTATCTCCGGACCTGAAAAAAGCCGTATTTACTTTTTCGGTTTCAACCAATTCAGTTTTATATGACTGGCTATTCAACAGCTTTTCAAACAACGGCACAGAACTGGATAAGCTTTTGACAGCAATTCCGATATGTTCAACTTTAAGCATAAAATGTTGTTTTTTAAAGCAATTTAATCCCTTACGATTTTAGTAAAATTAGTCGTTTAAGGCTAATTAACGCTTTAGAATAGAACCATTTCGGCTAATTTTGCGTTATTAAAATAACCAACGATTAAATTAGAAATATGTTGAAGTTACCCATTTACCTTGATCATAATGCTACCACTCCCTGCGATCCACGTGTAGTGGAAGCGATGGTTCCATATTTCACGAGCACTTTTGGAAATGCAGCCAGCCGTAATCATCCTTTTGGCTGGCAGGCAGAAGAAGCTGTGGATTATGCACGGGAACAAATTGCAAAATTGGTTGGAGCTGATCCAAAAGAAATTATTTTCACTTCAGGTGCCACAGAAGCAGATAACCTTGCGTTGAAAGGAGTTTTTGAAATGTATCGCAGCAAGGGTAATCATATCATCACTTGCAACATTGAACACAAAGCTGTATTGGATACTTGCAAACATCTCGAGAAAGAAGGTGCGGAGATAACGTATTTGAAAGTAAATCCTGATGGGTTAATTGATTTGAAAGAATTGGAAGCGGCTTTCAAACCCACAACTATTCTTGTAGCTATCATGTATGCCAATAATGAGATCGGTACCATAATGCCGATGAAAGAGATCAGCGCTTTGGCAAGAAAAAGAGGAGTGCTTGTTTTCAGCGATGCTACTCAAGCTGTAGGAAAAGTTCCGGTTGATGTAAATAAAGATGGCATTGACCTGATGGCATTTACTGCACATAAAATGTATGGACCTAAAGGCGTGGGAGCTTTATATGTTCGCAGAAAAAATCCAAGAGTAAAAGTGACGGCACAAATGGACGGCGGTGGTCATGAAAGAGGAATGCGCAGCGGCACCTTAAATGTTCCGGGCATTGTTGGTTTTGGAAAAGCCTGCGAACTCTGTATGCAGGATATGGAACAAGACACAAAACGTTTAAGCGCATTAAGGGATAAACTGGAAACAGCTTTATTGAAATTGGAAGAAGCTTATGTGAACGGCAGTAAAGAACATCGCCTGCCACATGTCAGCAATATTTCTTTCAAATATGTGGAAGGTGAAGGACTGATGATGGGATTCAATAAAGATATTGCTGTTTCATCCGGTTCAGCTTGTACTTCTGCTTCATTGGAACCTTCTTATGTTCTGAAAGCATTAGGACTCGGTGATGACCTGGCCCATAGCTCACTTCGTTTTGGATTAGGAAGATTTACCACCGAAGAGCAGATCGATTATACTATTGAGCAGGTAACAAAAACCGTAAATCGCCTTAGAGAAATGAGCCCACTCTGGGAAATGTATAAAGAAGGTATTGATATGAATCAGGTGGAATGGGCACATCATTAGGATTTACGAAATTTGATTTAAGATTTACGGTTTTAAAACAAATCATAAATTCCAATTCTAAAATCTAAAATTTATTTTATGTCATATTCAGAAAAAGTAATCGACCACTACAGCAACCCTAAAAATGTTGGTACGCTGGATAAAAGCAAACAAAATGTGGGCACAGGCCTTGTTGGCGCACCTGAATGTGGTGATGTAATGCGTCTGCAGATTGAAGTGGATGAAGCAACCGGCGTTATCAAAGATGCCAAGTTCAAAACGTTTGGGTGCGGCTCTGCAATCGCCTCATCATCTTTGGCAACAGAGTGGCTAAAAGGAAAATCAGTAGAAGAAGCAGTGAAAATTGATAATATGGAGATCGTGGAAGAATTAAATCTGCCCCCGGTAAAAATTCATTGTTCTGTCTTAGCGGAAGATGCTATCAAAGCTGCAGTGAATGACTATCGTAAAAAGAATGGATTGCCTGAGTTGAAATTTGATGAAACCATTGTACACTAAGAATGTTGAGTATTTGAATTATGAATGCAGCTGTTGAAAATAGTATTTACATAAGTGATAAAGCCAAAGCAAAAGTGCAGCAATTGATGAACGATGCAGGCGTTGGCAATGATCCTTCGTATTTTCTTCGTGTGAGTGTTGTCGGAGGCGGATGTTCCGGGTTAAGTTACAAACTGGACTTCGACAACGAGGCAAAGCCGATGGACCAGGCATTTGAAGACAATGGTTTGAAATTGGTCACTGATCTTAAAAGCTTTTTATACTTAGTGAATACAACACTTGATTTTTCTGACGGGCTAAACGGAAAAGGATTTTATTTCAGTAATCCGAATGCAAGTCGCACTTGCGGTTGCGGAGAAAGTTTTGCTGTATAACTTCGATCTTTACAAATACGGATCAAAAATATGAATCTCCTCTTATGGAGATTTTTTATTGCCTTCACCCGGGAAAATGTTATTTAGGAATTAAATAAAAGGTTTGTAGATAGGCATAGTCGAAAATCTAAGCGCAAAAATGTATTTTGCGTCTTTATGTGGGCCATTTGTAAAAAAGAACTTCGTCAATTCTTCAGCAGCCTTACAGGCTATATTGCTATCATTGTTTTTCTATTGGTGAACGGACTGATGTTGTTTGTCTTTCAGGACAACATTTTTGATTTTGGATACGCAACCTTAGATCGCTTTTTTCAATTGGCTCCCTGGATACTCTTATTATTAATTCCAGCTATCACCATGCGTAGTTTTGCCGATGAATTCAAAGGCGGTACTTATGAAATCTTACAAACCCGTCCATTGACCCGCTGGCAGATCATCACCGGAAAATATTTCGGAAGCCTTATCGTGGTGCTGATTGCTTTGATACCAACGATCGTGTATATTTTTTCTATACAAAGCCTTTCTTCCAATGAGGGAATAGACAGTGGCGCAACGATCGGATCCTATATCGGTTTATTTTTTTTAGCATCTGTATTTACCGCTATTGGTATTTGCGCCAGCA
>DASZPW010000381.1:0-2520 GCA_035550155.1 Chitinophagaceae bacterium
ATATATTGGCAAAAATCATAAAGAAAAACAGAAGAAGAAATCCTGGTTTCTGTATTAATTTCATTTGCTTTGCAACACTATTTCCTTTACTCTAATTTTTTCAAATGAACTGTAAATACCCCGGACTTCTTGTCGCTACCATTGCCCTTTATTTGTCAACTATGGCACAAACAAATTCTGCCGGATCCGTCTTTAACCCTCATGAATTGTTTGCGCAAAATTTTTATACCAAAAACGGTAATGATTTTCGTTCGGCAAATGGCGCCCCGGGTCCAATGTACTGGCAAAACAAAGCTGATTATTTACTTCATGCCACAATAGATACAGTTAACAACACACTCAGCGGATCGGAAACCATCCGGTATTCTAATAACAGCCCCGACCCATTGTCATCGCTTTGGCTGGAGCTTGATCAAAATACCTACCGGGAAGATGCCCGTTCAAATTTTTATACTTCTACTTTGCGCCGTCTCAAATGGACAAATAAAGGCAGCACCGATGGCTACAGTTTTGACAGTGTCACTATTACTTACAAAGGCAAAACAATAAAAGCCGATTATATTATTAATGACACAAGAATGCAATTGCGTTTACCATTTGCATTGTCATCAAAAGAAAAAATAAATATCCGAATAAAATATCATTATACTATCCCGGGAGCATTTGGAGGAAGAACTGACGTATATTCAACAAAGAATGGAAAAATATTTGAGATCGCTCAGTGGTATCCCCGCATGTGCGTATATGATGATCTGCATGGCTGGGATGCGTTGCCTTTTTTAGGCAGTGGCGAATTTTACTGTGAATATGGCGATTTTGATTATACGGTTACCGTTCCTGCTGGAATGATCGTGGCCGGAAGCGGTGAATTGCAAAATGAAAAAGAAGTGCTGACTACAAAACAAATTGCAAGATTAGACGCAGCCCGGAAAAGCGACAATACCATTATGATCCGGACAGAAAATGAAGTGAATAGTGAAGCCGGGAAAAGCATGGGCAATAAAATGGTAAGCTGGCATTTTAAAATGCACAATACACGGGATGTTGCTTTTGGTGTATCCAAAGCTTATGTGTGGGATGCAGCCAAAGTAAATTTACCAGGAGGAAAAAAATCATTAGCCATGTCTGTTTACCCGGTAGAAAGCGGCGGAGCAAATGCATGGGGAAGAGCAACTGAGTATTTAAAAAAATCAATTGAATATTTTTCTAAAAAATGGTTTGTATATCCGTATCCTGTTGCAGTGAATGAAGCAGGAACAGCAGGAGGAATGGAATATCCCGGAATTGTATTTGACGGATGGAGAGATAAAGCCGGTGAATTATATTGGGTCACCGCACATGAAATAGGACATAACTGGTTTCCAATGATCGTAGGAAGTAATGAAAGACGGTATGCGTGGATGGATGAGGGCTTTAATACATTTATTGATGTATATGCTGCCGATGAATTCAATAATGGCGAATATGCGCCTAAGCGTGATGGAGAATATGCACCCGGAAAAGGAAACCCCGCTGATGAGATCATTCCGCTGCTAAAAGATTCCACTGCGCCAAACATGATGGCGAGAGCCGATATGCTTACCGAAAAATATCGCCACCCGCTTGTTTATTTTAAACCCGCTTTTGGTTTGGTGATGCTCCGGGAAGAAATTTTGGGAAAAGATCGTTTTGATTATGCTTTTAAAAAATACATAGAGCATTGGGCATTTAAACATCCGGCGCCTGATGATTTTTTCAGGACCATGGAAAATGAATCGGGAGAAGATCTTTCATGGTTCTGGAAAGAATGGTTTTATAATAACTGGCAATTCGATGTGGCAATTCAATCGGTATCTTATACCAATAATGATGCGAAGAACGGTTTGGATATCACGATTGTAAATTTGCAAAAGATGGCTTTGCCAATAACACTACGTGTTACTTTGAAAGATGGAAATGCGATGAATTTGTCATTGCCAATAGAAACGTGGTTACAGGGAAATACACATGCCATTCATTTGCAAATCAGCCAGCCTGTTCAATCAGTGATAGTTGACCCGGATAATAAATTACCTGACAGCAACAGGAAAAATAATGTGTGGAATGAAAACTAATGATTAGCTATAAATGATTTTATAAAATAAAAATATCCGTTCTTAATAGTTAATCAGTTTTTGAACTGTCTCATCCAATCTTGCTTTCGCCAAAAAATTATTTTCCAACTCAATGGAGAACGGAACCGGCGTATCAAGAGAAGCGCAACGCATCACTGGTGCATCGAGAATTGCAAAGCAATGTTCAGCGATCCATGCAGCGATCTCGCCACCAATGCCCCCGGTCAACGTATCTTCATGCAAGATCAAAACTCTTCCTGTTCGTTGCACCGCTTCACGAATAGCAAAATAATCCAGGGGCAATAAAGTTCGCAGATCTAAAATATCAATGGAGATCTCCGGATGTTCGGCAGCGTAATCTTCTGCCCAATGAACTCCGGCGCCATAAGTAATGATAGAAATTTCATCTCCTTCTCTTACATGCCTT
>DASZPW010000382.1:0-3661 GCA_035550155.1 Chitinophagaceae bacterium
GAATTGTATGTTCACAAACAGAAAAAAAGCTATAGCCGGGAACACTTTCATGCACACTCCGAAGAATATAAATGCAAATTTCTTCCTTACGCATTTACCAGTGATGTTTTAATGAACGGAGTTTTTTGGGATAAAACAATACCTCGGCTTTTTGAAAAGGACATTATAAAGGATCCTAAATTCCGTATACAAACCATTGCTGATATTTCAGACGATGCCAATGGTTCCGTTCCTATCAATCTCGGCGATCAAAGCATTGAAGATCCTGTGTATGGTGTGGATAAAAAAACATTTCAGAAAACGGCTCCCTATCTTTCCGGCTCGGTGGATGTGATGGCAGTTGGTAATTTACCGAATGAATTGCCAAGAGATGCTTCCCGATATTTCGGAGAACAACTGATCAAGCATGTCTTGGAAGATCTCGTTAGAAAGAGTTCGGTGGCAATTGAAAAAGCAACTATTGTTAAAAAAGGAAAACTCACCAATTATTTTGAATACCTGAAAGATTATGCGGAAGGAGATGCTCAGTAAACCGATTTTATAAATACAGATAATATTCTCTCAGCAGATTTTTGAACTCTTCGGTGTATTGTTTTTTTTCGCCCCAGATCGAGATGTCATCAAAATAGAATTCGGAATGTTTTTTTGTTTTTATTTTTCCCTGGATCATAATGCGAAAATGATCATGATTGATGGATTGACGAACAAAAGTGATCTGCATCAGTTCCAGGTCATGATCTTTCAGCAACGGCTGTATCTCATCCTTTCGCTTGTATGGAATCAATAGAAAAAAAAATCCTTCCGGCGAAAGATTATACTGTATTAATCGCATAAGGTCGTCAAAGGATAATTCACTACCATGCAAAGCAACGTTTCGTTTTGAATCATCGGACTTCAGTTCATTTTCGTAAAATGGAGGATTGCTGAGAATTACATCATATCGTTTTTTAAAATCAAATTTTTTTACGTCGCCATGAAAAATTGTTATCCGGTCTTTCCAAGGAGACGCAGCGATATTTTCTTTGGCTTGCTGAAAAGCGTCGTTGTCAATTTCAATTGTATCGATCTGCAAGTTGTTTTTCTGGGCAACCATTAAGGACAGCAAGCCGGTTCCTGTTCCAATGTCAAGTGCAGTAGCAAACTCTTTCTTTGCATTTTTAATTTGGTGAGCTACCCATGCACCAAATAAACAGGCATCCGTGGTCACTTTCATGGCACATAGATCCTGTTGAACAGTAAATTGTCTGAATTGAAAATAACTATTAGGCACTTTTATTCATCTTGAGCTTCCGAAGTTCGAGCTTTGTGGGAAAACAACCAACACCAAATTCCGGGCATATCACCAGCTTGCTCTTGCAGAAGCGCTGACGGAAAGTTCGGAAAACTGTTCCGACAAGTATTTATAATAACCGGTGATGGCGATCATTGCAGCGTTGTCGGTACAATATTCAAATGCAGGGATGAATGTATTCCATTGATATTTTTCTCCCATTTCTTTAAATGCTTTTCTCAATCCGCTGTTGGCCGAAACACCACCAGCAATGCAAACATCTTTGATGCTGGTCATCAAAGTGGCTTGTTTTAATTTATGCAGCAAGATACTTATGATCCGATGTTGCACCGATGCACAAATATCATTGAGATGTGCAGTAATGAAGTCGGGATCTTCTTTTGTTTTTTCCTGCAGGAAATAAAGGATAGAAGTTTTCAGTCCGCTGAAACTAAAATTCAATCCCGGTATCTGTGGTTCGGGAAAATGAAATTTTTCAGGATCGCCCTCTCTTGCATATTTATCAATCAAAGGGCCACCGGGATAAGGAAGGCCTAATAATTTTGCAGATTTATCAAACGCTTCTCCGGCGGCATCATCCATTGTTTCTCCCAACACTTTTAATTGAGTAGGCGATTCACATAACACGATCTGCGTATGGCCTCCACTCACGGTCAAGCATAAAAAAGGGAACGATGGTTTTGGAGATGCGATCAGGTTGGCCAATACATGCGCCTGCATATGATGCACAGCGATCAGCGGCTTATTTAAAGCCAGTGCCATCGATTTTGCAAATTGTGTTCCTACTAATAATGCGCCGATCAATCCGGGCGATTGTGTGAATGCGATGGCATCAATAGTTTGCAGTTCGCAGTTTGCAGCTCGTAGTGCAGCATTCACTACCGGCACTATATTCTGCATGTGTGCTCTTGATGCTAATTCAGGAACTACGCCACCGTATTGTTCATGAATTTTCTGACTGGCGATGATGTTGGACAAAATTTTTCCGTCACTACAAACAGCAGCGCCAGTTTCATCACAAGAAGATTCTATGGCGAGAATGGTAGGCATAATGTGCAAATTAGGTAATGTGCTGATATGATGATTTGCTGATGTATAGATTTATTGGTGTACAGATTATTTTTTTGATGATACTATTATTTTGGTTATAACTTTTTGTATTGATGTTAATTTTCCCATTAGGAATTGTGGATCCGGGTATCCATTCGATTTTTTACATATTAGCAACCAATATTCGGTTTCTTCAGCTTCTTTTGCTGCAATTTTGAATTTGTGAATAAAATCAGATTTACTTTCTGCATTTTGAGCTTCACGAACATTAGCTCCTATTGATGTTCCCGATTTTAAAAGTTGCCGTGCAATTACAAATTTTTTCTTTTCTTCTAAGGAATCACAATATTTCACAATCTCAATTGCAAACTCAAGAGTAAGTGTCAAAATCAAATTATCGTTTTTGATCTCATCCATTGTTAATAATTGACCAAAAATAAATTTTTACAAAATTGTAAAAGTATCACATTCACAAATCACCAAATTATCAAATTGTCACATCATCAAATCATTTACTTCTTATCGCCACCACAGGATCCATCTTCGCCGCCTGGGAAGCGGGAATAAATCCTGCCGCAATGCCAACGATAATGCAAATAACAATTGCCATGATCATATTAGCAGCAGAAATATAAACCGGGAAATGCAAGGCTCCTGAAAGTATCTGAGTAAGTACAAATACAAGCAATAAACCGATCAATCCGCCTACAATACAAAGGAATGCAGATTCTAAAAGAAATTCTGCCAGGATCACTCTCTTCTTGGCGCCGATTGCTTTTTTCAAACCGATCTGTCCAGTTCGTTCCCGGACAGTCACAAACATGATATTGGCGACTCCAAACATTCCAACGATTAACGACAAGGCTGCTATTGCCCAGCCTCCGATATTTAAACTGACAAATGCCTGGCTGATGGCAGCGCTGAAATCGTTGATGTCATTCAGCGTAAAATCATCTTCCTGTGTCGGGCTTAATTTATGTATGGCCCGAACAACACCGGTCAGATCATCTTTCAATGCTTTGCTGTTGAGATTATCCTGTCCCTGAATCATGATGAGCGGATCGGATCTTCGTTCATCCATGATAGTGCGGGCAAATTTGTAAGGTATCGCAATGCTCTCATCAAAATTCCAGCCGCCGATCATCGTTTTTCCCTGCTTTTTAAAAACACCGACTACAATACCTTTCTTTCCCCTGATGGAAATAGTTTTGCCAACAGCTGTTTCCGCATTGCCTAATAATTTTTCCGCAATTTCATTTCCGATTACCACTGAATTATTGCCATATTCAAAATCCGCATCAGAAATATAACGGCCTGTGG
>DASZPW010000383.1:0-2784 GCA_035550155.1 Chitinophagaceae bacterium
CAAAGATAATTCTCCGGTGATTATAGCCCAATAATTTTTGTAGATATTTTACAAAAACTGTTAAAGACAAAATTTCAAAACACTTGTTAGTTATTTATGATGAGCAAGGTATCAGACAAGATAATTGAACAATATCTCGTCCTTATTTAATTCCGTGTAATTGATTCGGTGATGATCCAGGCTGGCAAGCAGCTGGCTATAATCTTCTTTACTCGTCAATTCAATTCCCACTAATGCAGGTCCGGCTTCTTTATTGGATTTTTGCATGTATTCAAATCGTGTAATGTCGTCAGTCGGGCCGAGAACATTATTGACAAATTCTTTCAAAGCGCCGGGACGCTGCGCAAAATTTACCAGGAAATAATGTTTCAATCCTTCATATTGCAGGCTTCGTTCTTTGATCTCCTGCATCCGTTCAATATCATTATTGCTGCCGCTGACAATGCAGACCACATTTTTTCCTTTTAATTCTTCAGCAAAATCATCTAGCACTGCAATAGATAATGCGCCTGCAGGTTCAACAACGATAGCATCTTCATTGTAGAGCTTCAAAATTGTTGAACATACTTTTCCTTCCGGCACTAATCGCATATCATCCAATACCTCTTTGCAAATAGAGAAAGTCAATTCGCCGACACGTTTTACTGCAGCTCCATCCACAAATCTTTCGATGGAATCCAATGTAACAGGATGGCCGGCTTTCAATGCTTCAAACATGGAAGGGGCACCTTCAGGTTCTACTCCAATGATTTTTGTTTTCGGGGCATAGGTTTTAAAATAAGTTCCAACTCCGGCACTCAAACCTCCTCCGCCAACAGGAACAAACAAATAATCAATATCGGGTTGATCTTCTAAAATTTCTACGGCCACCGTTCCTTGCCCTTCAATGATCCGATGATCATCAAATGGAGGAATAAAGGTCATTCGATTCTCTTCGGTAAATTGTTTGGCTGCGATGGCGCAATCATCAAAAGTATCGCCGGCCAATTTGATCGTTACCCGGTCTTCACCAAACATTTTTGTCTGGTGGATTTTTTGATGCGGCGTAATTACCGGCATAAATACCACTCCGTTCACGCCTAATTTTTTACAACTGAATGCAAAACCTTGGGCATGATTGCCAGCGCTGGCGCAAACAACCCCTTTCGCCAGCTGTTCTTTTGGTAAAGAACTCATCATATTATAAGCGCCGCGGAGTTTGTAAGAACGAACCACCTGCAGATCTTCTCTCTTCAAAAAAACATTGCATTGATATTTTTTTGAAAGATTGTGATTGTAAGTAAGTGGCGTACGGTGCACTACTTTTTTCAATCGCTCAATAGCATTTTCAAAAGACAGTTGATATGTTGCAGGCGTTGACGTATTCATCATGAAAATATTTTAGTCGATGCTTTCAGGATTTTCAACCATCTTTTTTAATAATTCTGCCGTTTTTGAATCTTTACGTGAAACAGGTTTTACTTCTTTCTGATTTTCCGGACGCAGGCTTCTCACCGTTTTTCCTGCCTGCCATAATTCACTTTCACGTAATTCTTTCAATTCAGCTTCGAGTTTTTCACGATAATCCGGTTGGGAATTTGAATCAATAGAACGTTGCGATTCTTTTCCGGCAACTACGCTTTCATAGATCTGATTAAAAACGGGCTTTGTGGCATCACGGAATTTTTTCCACCAATCCAGGGCACCACGTTGTGCTGTAGTGGAGCAATTCGCATACATCCAATCCATTCCGTTCTCGGCAACCAATGGCATCAATGATTGAGTTAATTCTTCCACTGTTTCATTAAATGCTTCTGAAGGAGAATGGCCTTTGGCACGAAGCACTTCATATTGCGCAGCGAAAATTCCCTGTATGGCGCCCATTAATGTTCCTCTTTCTCCTGTAAGATCTGAATAAACTTCTTTCTTAAAGTCTGTTTCAAATAAATAACCGCTACCCACAGCAATTCCCAATGCGATCACTCTTTCAAATGCTTTACCTGTTGCATCCTGGTAAATGGCGTAAGAACTATTAAGTCCACGGCCCTGCAAAAACATCCGTCGTAAAGAAGTTCCCGATCCTTTAGGAGCTACAAGAAATACATCCACATCTTTCGGAGGAACAATTCCGGTTTGCTCATTGAATGTAATGCCAAATCCATGTGAGAAATATAATGCTTTCCCTTTGGTAAGATGTTTTTTTACAGTGGGCCACATTTTAATTTGTGCAGCATCGCTCAACAAATAGCAAATGATCGTTCCGATCTGTAATGCTTCTTCAATTTCAAACAATGTTTCCCCGGGAATAAATCCATCCCGGATGGCTTTATCCCAACTCTTGGAATTTTTTCTTTGACCAACGATGACGTTGATACCATTGTCCCGTTGATTCAAAGCCTGTCCGGGTCCCTGAACACCATAACCGATCACTGCAACGGTCTCGTTTTTCAGCACCTGTTGTGCCTTGCTGAGAGGGAATTCTTCACGGGTCACTACATTTTCAGTAACACCGCCGAAATTTAATTGTGCCATAGTTGTTTTGTTTTATTGATGTGTAAGTATTCAAAAATGGTTTTTGATTACATGGTAAATACTTCTTCCTGTTTATCGAGATATTCATTCTCTATCACTTCTTCACCAGGCTCTTTTTGTTCAAATTCTTTTAAGCGATCATGAAAATCGTGACTGCCTTTGAGAATGGCCACTCTTGCACTTCTTACAAATTCGATCAAACCGTAAGGCTCTAATTCTTTTATTAGTTTATCTGTTTCTTCACGATGACCGGTGGTTTCAAAAACGGTGTAG
>DASZPW010000384.1:0-3778 GCA_035550155.1 Chitinophagaceae bacterium
TTATGAAGTTGGACACTTTACCCAAAATTTTATTCGGCAATGAATATGTAATGGCTACCTCTCTTAATTTAATAAAGCTGGCATCATATATAAATTCCTGGTGTGATTCGGCGCCGCTAAGTGAACCAAATGTCCAGTTACCGGTAAATAAACCCGACTCATCTACCAATGTTGTATTTGGTTTACCATCGGATTGTCTGACCCCTTCGTATAAATAACCTGAACCCTGGTTCAAAAACCCTCTAACAGGTTTGCCCGAACTATTTGTACCTGCAGTTCTTGGATACAATCCGGAGAAGGAACCATAATCCATATCCAATGAATACACTTTACCTCCGTGCCGCATATCAATCAAAAAGCTAAGTGAAACATTTTTATATTTAAAACTATTGTTGATGCCTCCGAGCCAATCTGGGTTCGGAGTACCCAGATCAGCATGAACATTAGGATCCAAAACCGGGTAACCGCTATCATCAATCAGTCTTTGCCCTTTATCATTGTACATATATTTCGTTCCCTGCAACTGGTAAGGTTTACCGGGCTCGGCAACCAAACGAACTGAATTTTGATAATTAGCAATAACATAGGTGGGCTGATTATTATACAGCGTTATTACTTTCTGCATATTCTTGCTCCAGTTGATATTCATGTTCCAGGTGAAGTTTCCTTTTCTCAGAGGTATTAAATTAAGGCCAACTTCAAATCCGGAATTTTGAACCGTTCCACCATTTACAAAGTACGTTCCAAATCCTGACGACGTCGAAACACTTATCGGCATGATCTGGTTAATTTGCTGCGCATGATAATAGGTAACATTAAAACCAACCCTGTCTCTCAGGAAACTTGCTTCAATACCGGTTTCCCATGATTTTTGTTTTTCGGGAACAAGAGTTGGATTATTGTTAGTGGTAGGAGTTGAAGCCATTGGTGTTCCATCAATGGGTGTTAAAAGAGTATAAGTATTGGCAGTAGCAAATACCGGGGCATCGCCTCCCACTTCAGCATAGTTTCCCCATGCTTTGGCATACGATAACCAGCTGAATTGTTTCAACAAACGTCCAAATTGGAAATTGAGAGAAACAGACGGATAGTAATAAGAATTATTGTCTTTTGGTAAAGTAGAAGACTGATCTCTGCGCAACGTAGCATCTAATGTTAGTAATTGTTTATAATCGAGTGTAGCCCCGGCGTAGATACCGTCCACTTCTTTGCGGGCAAGAGATTCACCCGGAGCCGGCGGTGTGTTAAACGAATTAGATAATGCAAAAAGACCCGGCACTACTAATCCGCCGCTTGTTGCAGCAGAAATATTTTGCGTTTTTGTTTGCCTGATATTTCCTCCCAATAAAGCTTTAAGATCAAAATCGTTGCTTAGTTTCTTGTTCATGTTCAGCATCGCATCATAGTTCGTTTCATCATACCAGTAATTGGTCCGTGCATAGTTGGGAGTATAAGTGCTTCCCACATCTTGTCTCAATTCGAAAAGCTGTGTATAATAATCTTTCGAAACCCGTACCATTCCCGTTAACCATGGTGTTATATTCCAATCCAGGTGCACATTGCCAAAAAAACGGGAACGATTATCGCTTTCATAATTTTTATAAACAAACCAGTAAGGATTATCATGATACGCCGGCTTTACCATTGTAGCCAGCGATGTATTATCCGTATATCCATCCGTTAGCCAATTCCATGTTGCGTTGGTCATTGTATTAAAAAAGTCAGCTTTCTGTTGTTTAAGATCGACATTGGTGGGCCACCATTGACGAAAATCAGCCATTGAACCTAATTGACCACCATAAGATCCATATGGATAGATATATCTGTTTCGTGCCGTCTCATCAGAATATTCCATTGACCCGGTGATGGATAAATTATCCACCAATTTATACGTAGAAGAAAAGCTCAGTAAGTTTTTTGCTAAGCGGCTGTTGGGAATAAAATCTTTATCCTCATTATGAGAAAATCCAATTTTAAAATTGCCTTTATCGCCGCCTCCCTGGGCAAGAACACTTTCTGAAGTTGTAACCGGTTTAACAAAAAAATCCTGGGGGTTGTGATTGGCAGCCGGTTGCCATGGTGTTGCTTTTCCATAATTCGGATCACCGGGCATAAACGCATCCCAGTTGTATACTAATTTCGAAGGATCATATACCGGACCTGTTGCAGCGTCTGCATCTGTTTCAACGATATCAACAGGCGTGTTGCTGAAGAACGTCGGGAAATTATAAACAAAGCCCAATGCTCCTCCATATCCTTCACCATATTGTGTTTGATAAGTAGGCAACGTAGAATTATCAAATGAGCCTAACGTTCCTCCCAATGAAACTGAAATGCCAATACCTTTCCTGCTTAAGCCTTTTTTTGTTGTGATCAGGATCACGCCATTCGATGCACGGGAACCATACAAGGCAGATGCTGCAGCGCCTTTCAATACACTCACTGATTCTATATCATCAGGATTCAAATCAAAAGAGGCATTTCCCAGGTCATATCCTCCCGAACTGTAATTTGAATTATCAAATGGAACTCCGTCAACAACAAACAAAGCCTGGTTGCTTTGCGTCAAACTTTTTAATCCTCTTAAAATTACGTTTGTGGAACCGCCCATGGTAGATTCCTGCGTAATGTGCAATCCCGCAATTTTACCCGATAGATTACTTACCGGGTTCATTGAAACAGCAGATTTGTTCAATTCATCGCCGGAGAGTTGTTGCGCAGAATATGGAAGCGTATTCCGGTTTCTCTTGATTCCCATTGATGTGACAACTACTTCTGATAAGCTGCTGTTCACTGTCGAGACACTGATGGACAAAGTGGACTCACCAGTGACTTTGACTTCCCTGGTATTAAAACCAATTCCGCTTACTTCTAAAATGTCGCCGGTTTTGGCTTTAATTACAAAAGATCCGTTGGCATCTGCCACCACAGCATTTTTCGTTCCTTTAATTGCCACTGTTACAAACGGAACCGGGTCGCCCTTTTCATTTCGAACTACCCCTTTTACATTTCGGGTTTGGGCAAGTACTGTTGCACTAAAAAGCAGCAGCACGGAAAGAAGAGATACAAGTTTTCTCATTTTTACTTTAGGTTTTAGTAATTAAAACGATAATTCCAACAAAGACTTTTGGAATTCGAAGGTTGGGGCGACTTATTTGGAATTCGAAGGTTGGGGGCGACTTATTTGGATTCGAAAGTTTGGGGTGGCTTGTCAGTTTGACAATTACTTGAAAAAAAATGCTGCGGCAAAATAAAAATATTTTTTAAAAAAATTGCCGTCAAATTTTATATGAAAAAAATTTCTTGAATATTCTGATTAATGAATGAATGTGTTGACATGCGAATAACATCTGGTTAACAAAATTTTACTTGAAAGAAAATTTTGGAACAATAGCGCCTGATCTTATTAAGATAGATTAATAGAGATTATTTTTATAATGCGACCGGAAGTTTTTCTGATCTTGATTTTATGTTTTGCGTTCACATGGATATTCTTTCAGCATTTACATTATGATTACCAAAATCAGTAATTTTTAAAAGCGGGATTTTTTTAATACAATAATTTTTTGAGCTCACACATGTTGTAATGAAATTGTACCATAAAAATTTTCTGTGCAGTATTGTGGCTGATCTACTGATTGTTTGCTGACCCGGCAAACAAATAAATAAGAGTAACAGTGTACACTTCAGGATGCGGCAACGATATCGCCTGAGTACGTTTCAAGCTTAATGTGATTCATGATCCCAACGTTGCGCATCCATGCCCGGTAATTTTCTG
>DASZPW010000385.1:0-2470 GCA_035550155.1 Chitinophagaceae bacterium
ATAATAAATATGGCAGTGACGGTGAATTTATTTCCGGTAACGGGAGTAACACTGCCGTTGGTAAGCATGGGAGGAACAAGTTTCATTTTTACCTGCCTTTCCATCGGGATCATTTTAAGCGTTGCAAGAAATGTGGAACAACAGGAAGGGCAGTTGGAAACAGCGAATGCTCAATGAAAATTAAATATGTGAGTAAGAAAATAATAATAGCTGGGGGAGGAACAGGTGGACATATTTTTCCGGCAATTGCAATTGCAAATGCATTGAAAAAAAAAGAACCGGGTATAGAAATTTTGTTTGTCGGTGCACAGGGAAAAATGGAAATGGAAAAAGTGCCGCAGGCTGGATATAAAATAGAAGGGCTCAATATAGCAGGTTTTAACCGTAGTTCTTTGATAAAAAATATCGGGCTTCCATTTAAACTGGTAAAAAGTTTTTTCCAGGTGCGTTCGATAATTAAAAGATTCAAACCGGATGCAGTGATCGGAGTAGGAGGGTATTCGAGTTTCCCGGTGTTGAGAGTGGCGCAGGCAAAAGGAATTCCAACTTTTATTCATGAATCGAATTCTTTTGCCGGTAAGTCGAATATTTTATTGGGGAAAAAAGCGAACAAGGTTTTTGTGGCAACAGATGGCATGGAAAAATTTTTTCCAAAAAACAAGATCATGATCACCGGCAATCCTGTCCGGACAGCGATCTCGCAATCTATGATCACAAGAACTGAAGGGATAAAATTCTTTTCACTGGATGAAAATAAAAAAGTAGTTCTTGTTTTTGGTGGAAGTCTCGGCGCCAGGTCTATCAATGAAGCAATCGACAAAGATCTGGATAAATTACTGAATGCAGGATTGCAATTGATCTGGCAAACCGGCAAGCCTTATGCAGCTAAAGCAAAGGAACGTGCAGCAGGAAAAAAATCGATCTGGGTAAGCGAATTCATTGCACAGATGGAATATGCGTATGCAGCGGCTGATGTTGTGGTATCCCGTTCCGGTGCAATGACAGTTGCAGAAATATGTGTAGCTAAAAAGCCCGTTTTGTTCGTGCCTTTTCCTTTTGCAGCAGAAGATCATCAGACAGTAAATGCGATGCAGTTGGTAAAAAAGAGTGCAGCATTGATTCTGAAAGATAGTGAAGCAAAAGAAAAACTGGTGACGACGATCATCGACCTGGCAAAGGATGAGAACAAACAAAATGAGTTGAAAAAAAATATTGCTGCATTGGCTATAACTGATGCAGATCAAAAAGTAGCAGAAGAGATTTTAAAAACCCTGGCTTCGTAACAGGAGACAGGCAAAAGAAGGTCCAAACAATACTGTCCTTATGAATTCCCCCTTTGGGGGGTAAACGGAAAATTGATTGATGTGATTTGAAAACTAAGAAATGAACGATGAGATTAAAAAGATCAGGTCGGTTTATTTTATCGGGATCGGCGGAATTGGAATGAGTGCATTGGCGAGATTTTTTCAGTCAAAGGGAGTGAAAGTATCTGGATATGATAAAACTGAAACAGCGTTGACGAAAGAATTGCAGCAGAGTGGAATTAAAGTTCATTATAAGGAGGATGTGGAGTTGATCCCCAAAGATGTTCAGCTGGTAGTATATACGCCGGCTGTACCAAAGGATCACAAAGAGTTGGTTTTTTATCAGCAGAATGCATACAGAGTGGTGAAGAGAAGTGATGTGTTGCAGATGATCACTCAAAGTTCTTTTAATATATGCATAGCCGGAACGCATGGCAAAACAACGATCACTACTATGATAGCTCATTTGCTGCGTGATAGTGGTTATGGGTGTAATGCTTTTCTCGGCGGTATTTCTGTGAATTACGGAACCAATTTTTGGAATAATGAAAGAAATGTGTGTGTGATCGAAGCAGATGAATACGACAGAAGTTTTTTGAAATTAAGTCCGGATATCGCTGTCATCACTGCGATGGATGCCGATCACCTGGATATTTACGGAACGGCTGAAGCAATGGAAAATGCATTTGTTGAATTCAGCAGTAAAGTAAAGCCGGGCGGTTTCTTGCTGACCAAGCAGGGATTAAAAAGAGAAAAGGAGTTGCAGGCAGCGAAACATTGGACCTACGGTTTGCAAAATGAAAAAGCAAATGCATCTGCAACGAATATCCGGATGATGAATGGCAGTTATCGCTTCGATATGTTGATCGAAAAGAAAATGATCAAAGATTTGGAGCTGCATATCGGAGGGTTACACAATGTGGAGAATGCAGTGGCGGCTGTTACGGTGGCCAATTATTTGGGAATAGAAGAAGATAAAATAAAAAAAGCGATCAGTTCTTTTAAAGGCGTCAAACGAAGGTTTGAGTACATCATCAAAAATGATGAGTTGGTGTTCATTGATGATTATGCTCATCATCCGGAAGAATTAAGAGCACTTATTCATGGAGCTAAGTCTTTGTTCAGCGGACAAAAATGCACGGTGATTTTTCAGCCGCATTTATACA
>DASZPW010000386.1:0-1864 GCA_035550155.1 Chitinophagaceae bacterium
CATTTTATCATTTTGCTTTTTCGATTCCTGCCAATAAAATTGAAGAAGCCAAAAATTGGCTGAAGTCCAGAGTAAAACTGTTTTGGATCAGCGATAGCCAGAGTGAAATTGCAGATTTTATAAATTGGAATGCAAAATCAATTTATTTCCCGGACCCGGCAGGAAATATTCTTGAATTCATTGCCCGGTTTGATCTGAAAAATGAAACGACTGAAAGTTTTTCTTCCAGGCAAATAATAGCAGTGAACGAAATAGGGCTTGTGTTCAAAGAAAAGGACCTTGACGAAAGAACAAATGAGTTGTTGCAGGACTTTCATCTGCAATATTTTTCGAAACAACCACCGTTGCCTCAGTTTCGTGCATTGGGAGATGATGAAGGATTATTCATTGTAGTGCCGGAACATCGAAATTGGTATCCTACCGCAACAGCATCTGTCATGGCTCCACTGACGGTAGAATTTGAATCAGGCTCAAATTCGTTTACATTAAATATTTGATGATTTAAATTTTGGTCTTAGAAATTTAAGATGCTGTACAACACATAAAAAAAAGCAACCGATTATCGGTTGCTTTTTCAGTTTCACAAATGATGGATCAGACAACCATCTGTCCTTCCGTCAAACTTTCAATGACCTTGCGGAAACGACTTTCACTTATTTCATTTTCTGCAGCTGCAAACAACCTTTGAAACACATGTTCCGGTGCATTTTTTTCTGCATCTTTCAATAGTTTGACTATTTCCTGGTTACTGAGCCCACGCAGCATCCATTTCATCACTATGGCAACATGTTCCGGGCTGCTGCTAGCTACGATCTTATGCTCCAGGGCCAGAATTTCATCATCGCTGAAATAACGCCATAGCAGGTTGTTAATGATGTCTTCTTCTTTGGCCATATGTTCCAGGTTAAATGCAATGAATTCCACAAAGTTTTTCCTTATCGCAGAGCCAAAATATATTTTTTCATCATCCGTTTTCAATGTAGGATACATCGCCAGTAAGGAATTTAATTTTTCACCAAGTTCATGGTCTTTTACATGTTCCTGTTCAAACGTATCGACAATAGATGGTTCGAATTGTTCGATCGCAGAAAAAATATAGTTATCCTCATGATAAGCATGATGCTCAAACATGTCAACTACTCCCGCAATGTCTTGTAAAATAGATGTAGCTTCTTCTTCGTTGGCAAAATCGCAACGTTGTAATTCGAGGCCCGTTTCATATAACATGGCCCGTAGTCCTTTGTGAATTTTGTAAAATGAGTTGTAGCGCATAAAAATGGATTTAATTTCAGATTAAAAAATTATTTCAAAGTGTGAAAATGCTACATTGAAAAACTGTTATCAAGCACAGTGGAAATGAATTGCCAGCTTTGCTGTATGAATTGTTGATTATGGCAATAGCATTCACAGGAAATGATTTTTAATTGTCTTGTAGTTAAATAATCTGATTCAATCCATACACGGATAGGATCAATTCATCCCGATAGCGAACAGTTCATTCCCGGGAACGATCAATTTGTAGTTCGAATAATTATATTTGGGTAATTCAAAACAGACCTATTGTCACGATCACTGCTAACATTTTATTTTCTTTTACTGCTATGCTGCGCCCGGGCACAGGACAGTAAAAGGTATTCATTTGTACACAGCGGAATGAATTCGGGATTGGCTTCCAACGAAACATTTTCTGTAGTACAGGACCCTGAGGGCTTCATGTGGATCGGAACCAATAACGGCTTGCAGCGATTTGATGGCTTACGTTATGAAACATTCCGCACAAGAAAAGACGATAAGACTTCCATTCCCGGCAATATTGTGCTACAATTATTATTTGATAAAAAGAAAAATCTCTGGGTACGGACAG
>DASZPW010000387.1:0-6200 GCA_035550155.1 Chitinophagaceae bacterium
GATTTCTGTCGAGCCATACCTGGCCGGAGATCTCTTTTAATTCTTTAGGCAAGATCCATTTTTTTGAAGGACGGGTCAGGTCGTAAGTGAAAACAGAATTCTTTTGGCAATTCGTTATTTCAGGATAGAAAATAGCACAAAGAAAAATTACTGAAAAAAAAACAAATTGAAAACGTGTTGACTTCATTGCAAGCCGATTTCTGATTTGTAAAATACAGTAATCAGTTTTTTAAAATGCAATTTCCATTGGCAAAAATGTTATTTGCTTGTTATTAATTTTTATCCGGCACCGATTGTCAGGAATAGATTATACAGTAAGATCAGCATTAGCCAAAAACTTCGGAGGCCGTCTAAGTTTAGTGGCCTGCTCATATGCATAAGCGATCTTTATCAATACTGATTCACTCCATGCTCTTCCGAAAAATGAAATTCCGATCGGCAAACCAAAGATCATTCCAGCCGGAACAGTTATATGCGGATACCCGGCAACTGCCGAAGGAGTGGAATAACCTCCGCTAAAATGATCGCCGTTTATAAGATCAGTCACCCATGCCGGTTCCCCTGTTGGTGCGATGATCGCATCCAGTTTTTCTTTATTCATGATCGCATCAATTCCTTCTTCTCTTGATAAACGATGATTTTTTGCTAATGCATCTAAATATTCTTTGCTCGTCAACGGCCCTTTTTCCTGTGCTTTCAAAAATGTTTCCTGTCCGAAGTAAGGCATTTCTTTGTCTTTATTTTTTTCATTGAAATCAATAATGTCCTGCAACGATTTCACCGGCGCATTTGGTCCAAGGCCGGCGAGATAGGCATTCAGGTCCGCTTTTAATTCATATAGAAATACGAGGAATTCTGTATCATCATATTTCCCGGTATTAGGAACATCAGCAGGATCAACGATGACAGCTCCATTCTGTTTCATCACATCTATTGCCTGGTTCATCAGTTGATCCACTCTGTCATTAAATCCAAAAAATTTTCTTGCCACACCGATCCTTGCGCCTTTCAATCCATCTTTATCAAGAAACTTAGTATAATCTTTTAAAGATTTTCCGGCACTTTCTTTTGTTGCAGGGTCTCCTGGATCTGTTCCTGTCAACACACCAAGCAATGCAGCAGCATCCGCTACGCAGCGGCACATCGGGCCTGCAGTATCCTGGCTATGTGAAATAGGAATGATGCCGGAGCGACTTATTAATCCGACGGTTGGTTTTATTCCCACCAATCCATTGTGTGTAGAAGGACAAACAATAGAACCGTCGGTTTCAGTACCGATGCCCACTGTAGCAAAATTGGCAGCAATAGATGCGCCGGTTCCTGAACTGGAGCCGCAGGCATTTCGATCCAATGCGTAAGGATTTTTAGTCAATCCTCCACGTCCGCTCCATCCACTGGTAGAATGATTGGAGCGGATATTCGCCCATTCGCTCAGGTTAGTTTTGCCAAGGATCACAAGGCCTGCTTGTCTTAATTTTTCCGCAACGAAAGAATCTTTTAATGCTATAGAATTTGCCAGCGCCAATGAACCGGCAGATGTTTTCATTTTGTCAGCAGTGTCAATATTATCTTTTATCAAAATAGGAATGCCATGCAACGGGCTTCTGACTTTTCCGTTATTTCTTTCTCGATCCATTTCCCTGGCAAAGATTTTGGCATCAGGATTCAACTCAATAACGGCATTGATCGCCGGACCTTTTTTATCCAATGCATCAATTCGCTGCAGGTACATGTCAGTGATCTGCTCATAGGTGTATTCTCCTTTCTGAACTTTGTCCTGCAATTCCGCAACCGTGATCTCATTCAGGGCAAAATTGTCATCTGTGTTTGTGGGTTTCTTTTCTTCTTCTTTAGCTGGAGAAGGATTCGTGTTACAGGAAATAGCAAGAGCCGAAGTAAGACCCGCTGCTGCAAGGGAACTGCTGGTAATAAAATCTCTTCTTTTCATAAAAGGAATTTATTTGTTATTCAAAAATTTTCAAACACCATGTTTGCCTATGCGGTGCGGCATCTTCTAATTTTTCAATTATTTCTTTTTTTCTGTCATCAAGCAATTCCAGGCAACTCAGTTCTTCAAGCAGCAATGATTCTTTTCGGACAACCCCAAAGCCACATTCATTGAAAAATTTTTCTGCTGATTCAAAATCATCGAATTTATTTTCATGGGTGTGATGCATTTGCCTCCACATTCGGGCCGCTTCAGGCAATTCACGGGTTTCTCCTTCCTCGTTCTTTACGTATATGTCGCCGGTGATCCAATATCCGCCACGATGTTTCAATGCTTTCCGGATATTGGAGCAAAGCAAAACTTTTTCATCAACATTCAAATAGGGCAGGAGCCCTTCATTGATGATCGTTAATGGTTCATGGGAAAATTTTTCGATCACTTTCATGAATGCGGAAGTATCCAGGGCATTCAAGGCTGCTAATTCGTAGTGTCCTTTGAATTTTTTGCCACTGTTCTTCAACAATTCATCGACTAGATTTCTTTTATTTTTTATCAGATCGGGCAGATCGGTATCAATGAAATGAATTTCTTTTTCGAGACAAAGATTAAATCCCCGGCAGGAATAGCCGGAAGATAATTCCATCATGTTGTTGGAATGAAATTCCGTTAATAATTTATCGATGGTGCGATAACGGTTTTCAAAATGAATGAGTGATCGAAAATAGAAATTGCGATCTGCCTGGGAATTTTCTGCTGCTTCTGCAACAGCTCCCTTTATTAATAGTGCTGCTGTTTCTTTAGCAAAGGGAATCGTTGTGTTCGCTTTGAGCCGGATCAGGAATTCTGCCGATGGACTTATAGAATCAAAGTGCCGGTCTTGTGACAGCATAAAATAATTTTCACTTTGAAATTAATTCAATTTGGCTACGCAGAAAAAATGAAACAGCTAACTGCCTCTCATTCCCCCGGCTTTTGGAGGCCGTTGAGAGAAGCCAGAACCTTTAGTGGATTTATTCAAAAATTTTGAACCCTGGTTGCCGGCTTGCTGATTCTTGTTGTCTTTTTTCCCTTTTTGTTTCTTGTTGTTATTAAGCAGTGACATTGCTGAAGTTTATGATCATAAAGATACGTGATAACTGCGATCATTATGAAAAACCCCGGTATAAAACCGGGGTCTTCATAAATGCGAACATTTATTTAGGACTTATCACAACTCATCTTTGTGCAGTTGCTTTTATCCTTACAAGCGGGTGTGCACTTTTGTTGTGTGCAATGCTCACAGCTTTTGTGCTTTTTAGGCTTATGCCCGTTGGCAAATGCTCCCACAGTTAATGTGGATAGCAATGCCAGCATCATTATCTTTTTCATGATTAAATGTATTTGGTTAAACAATTATTTACAGAAAGAGTGAATAATTGTTAGGCGGCTTCCATACTTCTGAAGTATATGATGAGACGTAATCTTTATGTAACGAAGGATAACGGCATTGAAGCAGATCGTATTTCACTTGCAATTCAAATTGCGGCTGGAACACAAATATGCTGCATACCGGGCAAAGCGAACATTCAGAATTGTTGCTGCAATTACCGGAATTAGCGGGATCAGATTTACCTGTGTTCTTTTTACAATTATCTTTTTGATGAGGACATTTCATTGCTGTCTTCATCTTCATGCAAGTCATTTTTTTGCAGGCGCTGTTTGCCTGCAAAGGGAAACTGATCGTTTCGGTAATGAACAATACAAAAGGCAATAATAATATGATCGCTTTGGCTTTCATTCGTTGCTATCTTAAAGATAGAAAAAAGTAAAAAAGGCTTTTAAAATTTGGATGAACGGCAAGTTTTACGCTACCACCTGGCAGGCCGATTAAATTCCATAGCGATAATGATCCTGCCGATAAGATAAGTTGACAAATGTCCCGAACTGCTAATTTTTTATTCTTGTTACATAACTTCGATCCATGTTCATCACCATTTTACAAGTTTTAGTTGTACTGATCTTTTTGGTTTTGCTGATAACTATCGTTTTGAAAATAACAAGGAAGGGACAATTCGTTGATCCGTTGCCGGATCATTTCCCGGGATTGCTCAATGACCATGTGTATTTTTATCGTCATCTTGATGAAGCGGGAAAGAAAATGTTTGAGCAAAAGCTGCAGCGGTTTTATGCTGATGTTCGGATAACAGGAATAAAAACTGATGTAGATGACCTGGACCAGGTGTTGATTGGTGCGGGTGCAGTCATTCCTGTTTATGAATTCAAAGAATGGGAATATACGGATCTTCATGAAGTGTTGTTATATCCTGATGCATTCAGCAGGGATTTTGACCAGATGGGTTATCATCGCACTATTACAGGCATGGTGGGTACCGGCCCCATGCAAAATGTGATGATATTATCAAAGCAAGCGTTGCGGCAAGGATTTTTGGATAAGGAAAGTAAAAACAATGCAGCTATTCATGAGTTTGTTCACCTCTTAGATAAAATGGATGGCTCACTGGATGGTGTTCCGGAAATTTTATTGTCCAAACATCAAGTGATGCTCTGGCAAAACCTGATCGGGAAAACTATGCAAGCCATGAGAAACGGTGATTCCGATATTGATCTGTATGGGCTCACCAACCAGGCGGAATTTTTTGCAGTGGTATCCGAGTATTTTTTTAACCGGCCTGACCTCTTTCGGGAAAAACATCCTGAATTATACGAAATGATGGCGCAAATGTTTTTGAAGAAAGTATAAACCCAAGAACACTCAATGATTTAGAAGAATGTTTAAAGTTTTTTTGAATCAAGGAAAAGAAAACCGTCAGCATGTAAAAATTGCTATTCACCATTTCTGTTTCAACCTGTAAAAAATATTTCTTACCTATGTAACACCACCATCAACAGCATAAATGGAAAATGTTTCTACGGCTACAACTACTTTAAACAAACGCATTCAATCCATTGATATCGTCAGGGGAATCGTCATGATCATCATGGCGCTGGATCATATCCGTGACCTGATGCATATTTCTTCATTAACGCAAAGCCCAACTGATCTGAAAACCACTACGCCGATCCTTTTTTTCACAAGATGGATCACTTATCTCTGCGCACCCACTTTTGTTTTTCTTTCCGGAGTTTCAGCATACCTGTCTATGAAGAGAAGGGGAGATATAAATTCCACCAGGAAATTTTTATTGAAAAGAGGATTATGGCTGATACTGATGGAATTTACGTTGGTGAATTTTGCTTTGTGGTTCGATGTTCAATTCCGCATATTGATGCTGCAGGTGATCGCCGCCATCGGCGCCGGCTTCATCATACTTTCTTTTTTATTAAAAGTAAAAGTGAGAACTATCGGCATCGTTTCGCTGCTGATCATTTTTACCCATAACCTGCTGCAGTTTCTTCCGCAGGTAAATAACAAATTGCTTTCTGTATTGCTGAATATATTTTTCATTCCCGGCCCGCAGGCAGTCTCCAAAAACTTTATTTTCTTCACAGCGTACCCTGTAATTCCTTGGGTGGTTATGTTATTGCTGGGTTTCTCCTTGGGTGGAATATTTGAAAGAGAGATCACTTACCAGAAAAAACGCCTGCTCAATTTCGGCATCGTTGCGTTGCTGCTTTTTGTTCTGCTTCGTTTCATAAATGTTTATGGAGATCCTTTTGCCTGGTCATCACAAAAAACTACGGCAATGACCATCGTTTCATTTTTCAACGTCACCAAATATCCGCCGTCGCTGCAATTTGACCTGCTTTTCTTCGGCATTATGTTTTTATTGTTGGCACTTACTACTAATCTTTCCGGCTGGTTGCAAAAAGTATTTTCTGTGTATGGGAAAGTGCCGATGTTTTATTACCTGCTGCATTTGTATTTTATAAGGCTGGCAGTTTTCATCATGGTGTTTGCGCAGGGATTTCATTGGAATGATATGCTCTTCGGGCCGTTTCAATTCGGAAGGCCGGCAACGGGTTCGGGGATTAGTTTAAGTATGGTATATCTTGTCTGGTCGCTGATCGTTATTCTTCTGTATCCATTATGCAAATGGTATGGTAATTATAAAATGCAGCACAAAGAGAAAGAATGGCTCAGGTATTTGTAAATTCTATTGCTCCTTACTGAATTCTATCAGGTCCCAAAGATTGCCATACAGATCCCGGAACACTGCCACCGATCCGTAGGGTTCTGTCTTTGGATCCCGGACAAATTCAATTCCTTTTGACAAATAGTTATTGTAATCTCTCCAGAAATCATCTGTTCTCA
>DASZPW010000388.1:0-1921 GCA_035550155.1 Chitinophagaceae bacterium
GAAACGTATGGAGCAAGAGGTTATATTATCGGCATTACCGGCGGTGCCGGTAGTGGCAGCGTTTTCAAAAACGGTTTGCCGGTAAACATTGCCGGTATGCCCGAAGCAGCAACTTTACAGTCGGTAGAGATTATCAAAGGAAGCAGCGCATTTTTATACGGAAGCTCGTCAGGCGGGTTAATTGTAAATATGATTACAAAAAAACCGAAGTATGATTTTGGCGGAGAAGTTACATTGAATACAGGAAGCCATCAGCAATACAAACCTGTTGTTGATGTGTATGGCCCTGTTTCAAAAAAACTGGCATTTCGAATTGTAGGCACTTATGAAAATGACAGGAGTTATCGTGATGTAGTAAAAACGATCCGCAGTTATGTTAATCCTTCATTGATGTATAAGTTCGGAAAAAACGCCACATTAATTGTACAGGGCGATTACCTGAATGCGCAATTAACTCCTGATCCGGGAATTGGTTTGCTGGATAGTGGAAGAGTTTTGACAACAGCAATTCCCCGTTCAAGATTTCAAAATGTTGGCTGGGCTTATAACAATGTGGAGCAAGGTTCCGCTTCAGCAGAATTTAAACAGGCATTCAACAATGGACTTTTGTTGTCCGCTTCCGCATCTTATCAAAATACAGACGTTGATTCTTATGGTTGCGGAAATTTAAACACCGCCACTAAAACAGGCGTCATTGCCCGTCCGTTGGCAAGAGCATCGGGTATTGAAAAAGATTATGCGGCTCAAATAAATCTGCAAGGAAAATTTAATGCACTAAAAACAGAACATCATTTTATAGGCGGTGCAGATTTTACGAGTGTGGTTACTTATACAGATGCTTTTACTATTTATAATGCCAACGGGTCTCTATTAAAAACGTATGACACTATCAATTTGCTGAATCCGGCTCAATATATTCAGCGCACCGATATTCCGGCCGCAGTAAAGACAACTGTAACAAAAGCCCCATCGAATCGTGCCGGAATCTTTGTTCAGGATCTTGTAACCATTACCAAACAATTAAAACTATTTCTTGGCATCCGATATTCTTACCAGGCCACTATTCAAACAACTATTGACAGCATAGCATCGGCTACACGTCCCGCATCAAGAACAAAAGGTTCAACGCCTACCACGACATATAATGTGTTTTCTCCAAAAGCAGGTCTCGTATATCAGCCCAATGCCAATACGTCCTTTTATGCGAGCTATTCAAACAGTTTTACCACCAATACGGGAGTTGATGTGAATGGAAACTTATTACCTGCATCCGTTATGGACCAATATGAAGTGGGCCTAAAGAATAATTTACTGAATGGAAAAATTTCCTATACGGCAAGTATTTACCGAATTGTGAACAGTCACCTTGCGCAACGGGCGGCTTATTTAGCTGACGGTGTAACGCCTAACACTAATTCAAATATTAAAACATTAAGCGGCGAAACAACCAGTGATGGCATTGAGATCGGATTCAATGGTGATCTTTCCGAAAACTTATATTTCTTGGCAGGCTATGGTTATAATGATATTCGTTTCACACATACATCAGGAACAAAAGGTTCAAATATTGAAGGAGAGCAATTGGTGAATGCTCCGAAAAGTACCGCCAACGCAAGTATCTTCTACACCTTTACAAATAGGGCCTTCAAAGGATTTAAAGTAGGAGTCAGTGGTTTTTATACTGGTGCTCGTTTTGGAGGATACAATAATACGGTTGGTCAATCCATATTAGGAAGCCGTCTGGTAGCTCTTTCTGGTTTTTCAACTATTGATTTATCCGTAGCCTATATTTTCAAAAAATTTGCGCTGCAATGTAAGCTGTCAAATACCTTTAATACGCTGAACTACCTGGTACATGACAACTACAGTATTACCCCCATTGCACCTCGACAATTAGCGGTTCGGGTTTCATATAAATTTT
>DASZPW010000389.1:0-2399 GCA_035550155.1 Chitinophagaceae bacterium
TTGCATCCTTATGCAGGTATTACTTACAGCAGCCACAGCCAAAGAAATAGAACCGTTTTTAGAGCTGCATCGCAAGAGCAATAAATTTTCTGACGTAGATGTACTAATTACGGGCATTGGACTTACATCTACTGCATACCACCTAACAAGGCAAATGCAATTGAAAAGACCGGACATCATCATCCAGGCAGGTGTGGCAGGATGTTTTGATAAAAAAATTCCCTTGGGTTCTGTTCTGCTAATAAAGCAAGATGCCATTGCCGATCAGAGTGTAATAGAATTAAAAAAGCTGAAAACACTTTTTGCTCTAAACCTCGTACCACAAAATCAATTCCCATTTCGCAAAGGCTGGCTGGTAAATACGCATTTGGCATTAGCAAAAAAGATCAGGTTGAAAACAGTGAATGGAATTTCAGTGAACCAGATCACTACCTCAAAAAAAATGATACGTTTTTACGAAAATGAATTTCACCCGGTCACCGAATCCATGGAAGGAGCCGCTCTGCATTACGTATGTCTTATGGAAAAAATTCCTTTTTTACAGATACGGAGTATTTCCAATTATATCGGGGAAAGAAACAAGAAAAAATGGAACATGAAAGAATCCATTTTAAATCTCAACAAATCACTCATCCAATTGTTAGAATCTCTTAGTTAAGATAACAGATATGAAATTGACATTAGGCTTCAGTCCCTGTCCCAACGACACATTCATCTTTGACGCTTTGGTCAATAAAAAAATTGATACGGAAGGTTTTGAATTCGATGCCGTGCTGGAAGATGTGGAAACACTTAATCAATGGACCTTACAGGGAAAATTAGATATCACCAAACTGAGTTTCCCGGCTTTTTTTCAATCGTTGGATAAGTATGTAATGCTTGATGCGGGAAGTGCATTAGGGAAAGGTGTTGGGCCACTATTAATCCAAAATCCGATAGCTATCGGATCAAAATCCAAAATTCAAAATGTAGCGGATCAGTCAATTGCTTTGCCAGGAATAAACACTACAGCAAACCTGCTTTTCAGTTTTGCATACCCGGAAGCGAAAAACAAAAAGTTCATGATCTTTTCTGCTATTGAAGATGCGGTGATCAATGGAGAAACTGATCTTGGCGTGATCATTCATGAAAATCGTTTTACCTATCAGCAAAGAGGTTTGGAGAAAGTAAAAGACCTTGGAGAATATTGGGAAGAAAAAATGAAAGTGCCGATCCCTCTTGGCGGCATTGTGATCAAAAGAAACTTTGACCGATCAATAAGCCTGCAGGTAGAAAAACTCATCCGGGAAAGTATCGACTATTCATTTAAATATTATCCAGCAATCAGCGATTATATCAAAAAGCACTCACAGTCCATGAATGAACAGGTGATGCGCCAGCATATTGATCTGTATGTAAACAATTATTCATTGAGCCTGGGACAGGAAGGAAGAACTGCGATCGAGACATTATATCAAGTATTCCTTGCATCAAGAAACAAGAATGAATTTTCAACACAATCACTATTTCTTTAAAGCTTTGCTATAAACTTCGAGGCAACGTTTTCTTGCAAATTCATGTTCCACTATCGGTGCAGGATAATTCAACTCTTCGAATTCCGGTACCCATTTTTTCACATACTTTAATTCCGGATCGAATTTTTTTGTTTGAATATAGGGATTGAAAATTCGGAAATACGGTGCAGCATCACAACCGGTGCCGGCAGCCCATTGCCATCCGCCATTGTTAGCAGCAAGATCGTAATCCAGTAATTTTTTTGCAAAATAAGATTCACCCCATCGCCAGTCGATTAGTAAATGCCTGGTCAAAAAAGAGGCAGTGATCATGCGAACACGATTGTGCATATACCCTGTTTCATTCAATTGTCTCATTCCCGCATCTACGATCGGATAACCGGTTTGTCCTTTACACCAGGCTTCAAATTCTTTTTCATTGTTTCTCCATTGTATCCGGTCATACTCCGGCTTAAAAGATTGATGAACTACCTGAGGAAAATGCCACAATATCATTTGATAAAATTCCCGCCATATGAGTTCGTTTAAAAATGTCTCGTTTAAACTTCTTGTTTCCCTTACCAGTTCACGAATACTAATGGTGCCAAAACGCAAATGGACACTTAGACGTGATGTACCTTCTGTTGCAGGAAAATCTCTTTGTGCAGAATAATTTTCGATAATGGATTGATCCCATTTTTTTGAAGGAAATTCTTCATCGGCTGATTGAAATCCCATTGAAGCTAAAGAAGGAATTGGTTTCCGGGCTTGCTTGTAAAAATTTTCAAAGTATTCATGTGTTGAATAAGACTTTAGATAAAAATCGTTCACGATCGATTTCCACCTTTTTGAATAGGGTGTAAAAACAGTGTAAGGTTTTCCGTCATCTTTAATAACCTCGCTTTT
>DASZPW010000390.1:0-4971 GCA_035550155.1 Chitinophagaceae bacterium
ATGAGCAATTACAAAAAGATTACCTCGATGTAATACCGCTGATGGCGAAAGCCGGTTATAAAAACCTTATTTGCTTCAGCGGCAGCCGCAGGGGAATGGATGATGAAACCGGCATGAAGAATTGCGAAGAAGGTTTGAAAAAAATTTTGCCCCTGGCAGAAAAAAATAATGTCATCCTGCATATGGAGTTGCTGAACAGCAAAGTGAACCATAAAGATTATATGTGTGATAAAACGGCATGGGGTGTAGAATTGGCAAAACGCATCAGCTCTCCGAATTTTAAATTGCTCTATGACATCTATCATATGCAGATCGACGAAGGCGATGTGATCAGAACTATTACAGACAATCATCAGTATATAGGTCATTATCATACCGGTGGAGTTCCGGGCAGGCATGTTATTGACGAAACACAGGAATTGTATTATCCCGCAATAATGAAAGCAATAGTGGCAACAGGTTTTACAGATTACGTGGCTCAGGAATTTGAACCTACGGGAAATTCAAATGAAGAGAAGATTGCGCAGTTGAAAAAGGCAATTAAGATATGCGATGTCTGAACCTCGATTTGGATAGATGTTGAGGATTGCTGTGAATATAAATCCATCAAACCATTTGATCTTCCCAAATCTACGTTAAGACAAATAGCTGAATAGAATTACTGAACGATGAAGTGTGCGACGCAAGGGACGATCATAAGAATTACTATCGATGATAAACAAAATATAAAAACGATCACATGCCAGATAATAACTATGACGCAATAGTAATTGGTTCCGGTATCAGCGGCGGATGGGCCGCCAAAGAATTATGTGAAAAAGGTTTGAAAGTTTTGCTGCTGGAACGTGGACAAAACATTGAGCACATCAAAGATTACCAGGAAACAAACAAACCTGTTTGGGAATATCCGCATCGGGGAAGTCGTACACAAGAATTGATAAAAAATTACCCGGTTTTAAAAAGAGATTATCCGCTGAACGAAAGAAATCTTTCCTGGTGGACAAACGAAAAAGATTGTCCTTATGTAGAAGTAAAACGTTTTGACTGGTATCGTGGGTATCATGTCGGCGGACGTTCGTTGATGTGGGGACGTCAAAGTTATCGCTGGAGCGATTTTGATTTTGAGGCCAATGCTAAAGATGGAATTGCCATCGATTGGCCGATCCGTTATAAAGATATTGAGCCCTGGTATGATCATGTAGAAAGCTTTGCCGGGATCAGTGGTTCTATTGAACATTTACCACAATTACCAGATGGTAAATTTTTACCGGCAATGGAAATGAATTGCGTGGAAAAAGATGTGGCAGCAAAAATCAAAGATCATTACAAAGGAAAACGACACATGATCATTGGTCGATCGGCTAACATCACCGTTCCGCATAATGGAAGAACCAATTGCCAGTACCGGAATATGTGTGATATGGGATGTCCGTTTGGTGGATATTTCAGTACACAGTCCTCTACTCTTCCGGCTGCAATGGCCACTAACAATCTTACGTTGTTACCTTTTTCCATTGTAAAAGAAATTATTTACGACAAGGATAAAAAGAAAGCGAAGGGTGTTCGGGTGATCAATGCAGAAACTAACCAGCCAACAGAATATTTCAGTAAAATAATTTTTCTCTGTGCTTCTACATTTAATTCTGCATGGATATTAATGAATTCCGCAACCGACATTTGGCCGGATGGCTTGGGGAGCAGCAGCGGTGAATTAGGTCACAATGTAATGGATCATCATTTCCGTTGTGGCGCTTCCGGAACAGTGGAAGGGTACGATGACAAATATTATTATGGGCGTCGGCCCAATGGAGTGTATGTTCCACGTTTCAGAAATTTATTTGGTGATAAAAGAGAGTATATCCGCGGATTCGGATACCAGGGTGGCGCCGGGCGAAGTGGTTGGGGAAGAGAAATTGCAGAATTAACCATTGGCGGAGATTTTAAAGATGCATTGTGCGAACCGGGTGGCTGGAGCATCGGTATGACCGCATTTGGAGAGATGTTACCATATCATGAAAACAGAATTTATTTAGATAAAGAGAAAAAAGATAAATGGGGATTGCCGGTATTGGCCATGGATGTGGAAATAAAAGAGAATGAAAAAAAGATGCGAAAAGATATGATGGAAGACGCTAAAGAAATGCTGGAAATTGCCGGTGTGAAAAATGTCAGTACTTATGACAGTGGTTATTTCCCCGGCATGGGCATTCATGAAATGGGAACAGCAAGAATGGGAAAAGATCCGAAGACCTCAGTACTTAATGGCCATAACCAGGTTTGGGATTGTATGAATGTTTTTGTTACAGATGGTTCCTGCATGGCGTCGGCTGCATGTCAGAATCCATCTTTAACTTATATGGCATTGACGGCAAGAGCTGCCGACTTCGCAGTAGGCGAATTGAAAAAAGGAAATCTATAGAAACAATAAAAGAAATTTTTAATGAACAGACGTGAACTTTTAAAAATGATCGCCGTTGTGACAGGCGGCGCTGTCATAGGCAGTGAATTTTTACTGGAAGGCTGTAAAAATCCTTCTTCAACATCTTCAGTTGGCTTCACCGATGATGATATTGCATTTTTAAACGAAGTAGCAGAAACTATTTTACCTGCCACTCAATCTCCCGGTGCTAAAGCCGCCGATGTTGGTAGGTTCATGACCATAGCTGTAAATGATTGTTATGAAGAACAGGATCAGAAAACATTTCATGAAGGTATTCTGAAACTCAAAGACGCAAGTAAGAAAATGAATGGATCCGATTTTATTAAAGCCGATCCTGGGCAGCGACATGAATTATTAGTTGCAATTGACAAAGAGGCCAAAGATTTTCAAAAAAGAAAAAATGATTTTGACAAAGCTCAAAATGAAAAAGAAAAAGAGGAATTCGCAAAAGGAAATACCAATTTCAAAAAAGAGCAAATGCCTTCTCATTATTTTACATTGATGAAACAATTGACGCTTTGGGGATTCTTTACATCCAAAGAAGGCATCACACAGGCATTGAAATATGTGCCCGTTCCCGGACGTTATGACGGCTGTATTGATTATAAACAAGGTGATAAAATTATGGTCGGTTTGATGGGATAAAAATATTTTAAACCAATTGAGCAAATACAATTATGAATTACAAACGCAGAGATTTTTTAAAGTTAACCGGTGGACTTGCATTGACCGGCCTGGCAGGTAAAGAAATATTTTCATCAATTTCAGATGACACAATGAAACTGAAAAAATTTGGTTTGCAGTTATACACGTTAAGGGATGATCTTATAAAAGGTGACCCCAAAGAAATATTGAAGCTAGTTGCTGCCGCTGGCTATAAGTTGATCGAAAGTTATGAAGGTGCTAAAGGAATATTCTGGGGAATGAGCCATACCGAATTTAAAAGCTATATGGACGATCTGGGAATGAAGATCATTTCCAGTCATTGTGATATCAATAAAAATTTCGAGAAAAAAGTGGAGCAGGCAGCCGGTATCGGTATGAAATACCTGCTCTGTCCTTCCATTGATGCACAAAAAACAGCAGATGATTATAAAAAGTATGCAGATAAGTTTAACGAGTGTGGGATGATCTGTAAAAAAGCAGGTATCCGTTTTGGCTATCACAATCACGATCATGATTTTAAGATCGTTGATGGAAAAATTGCCCAGGATATTTACATGGAGAACACTGATCCTTCTCTTGTTGATTTTGAAATGGACATTTACTGGGTGGTGACTGCAAAGAATGATCCCATTGAATGGTTGAAAAAATATTCGCACCGCTTCCGTCTCTGTCACATCAAAGACAGAACAAAAGGTGCAACAGAAAGAGATGCATCCTGCGATCTGGGAGAAGGAAGTATTGATTATTCAAAAATTCTGAAAGTGGCTAAAGATAATGGCATGGAATATTATATCGTGGAACAGGAACGTTACGACAATACTACTCCGCTAAAAGCAATGGCTGTCGATGCAACTTATCTGAAGAATCTTAAAATATAATTACAGAGTTTATGAACTCATCTGAATTAAAAAATCTGCAGGCACCACTTAAAGAAAAGTATAAACTGCAGCCTGAATCCGCATTGATCACTTTGAAGGCACAGGGAAAGATCGGCGAAGGAATTTCCTGCAAAGTGGAAACCGGCCGGGCTTTGGTGGAAGCTGGATTACATCCCGCTACCGGCGGAACAGGAATGTTAGCCTGCTCCGGTGATCTGTTGCTGGAAGCATTAGTGGCTTGCGCCGGTGTGACATTAAGCGCCGTTGCTACTGCAATCGGAATAGATATTCAAAATGGAGTGGTGAAAGCCGAAGGTGATCTGGATTTTAGGGGAACACTCGGAGTATCCAAAGAAGTTTCCGTTGGATTTAAAAATATTCGTTTGCATTTCCAGTTTGATTCAACAGCTACCAAAGAACAATTAGAAAGTTTGGCAAAACTCACAGAAAGATATTGCGTCGTGTATCAGACACTCTGCAACGGAGTGAAGGTGGATACGATTTATAATTAGCCCAAACCGATTTTTTAAAATAACGCTTTTCTCAAAGCCTTCACCTCTTCCGGATCGATTGAATTATTCATATAACTTTCTTCCACCCCGATACCTATCGGGGCAAAACCGGGATGAATAAATTGCATCGCAGATCTTGTTTTGCTTCGTAAAGAAGAATGAAATTCGGTACATCCTGTTTTTTCAGCGATCAGTTTGATATTTTCTTTTCTCAAGCCACTTCCAGGCATGATGATGATACGATCATCCGCTTTTTTATTTAGTTCAGCGATCAGATCAATTCCTTCGCTGACTGTTGGTTTTTGTCCGGAAGTCAGTATTCTTTGGCAACCGACTCCGATCAATTCTTCCATCGTTTCAAACGGATCTTTGCACCGGTCAAATGCTCTATGAAAAGTCACTTCCATTGGGTATGCTAATTCGATCAGCTCTGAAGTTCTCGCAATATCAATGCTGCCATCCATATTCAATATCC
>DASZPW010000391.1:0-2279 GCA_035550155.1 Chitinophagaceae bacterium
ATAAACAAGTCGTGAAGCAGATCCGATTCCAGACAATAGAATAATAATTTAATCCAAATAACAACAAGCTCTGGCAATTACTGCCGGAGCTTTTTTATTTTTGCCGGATGGATTTTGATCAACAACTAAATCACCTGATCGATGAAGCGCTGAAAGAGGATGTCGGCGATGGTGATCATTCTACTTTGTCCTGCATTTCGCCGCAGGTAAAAGGCAAAGCTGTTTTAAAGATCAAGCAGCAGGGAATTTTAGCAGGAGTATCTATCGCTCAAAAAATTTTTTTATTTAAAGAACCCGGCAGCATTTTTATTTCATTTAAAAACGATGGGGATGAAATGATGCCTGGTGAAAAAGCGTTTGAGATCGAATGCTCTGTTTATACATTGCTGCAATGTGAACGCTTAGTGTTGAATTGTATGCAACGAATGAGCGGCATTGCCACACTAACCCGTCAATATGTTGACAAGTTGAAAGGATACAAGACCAAAGTTCTTGATACACGGAAGACGACTCCGAATTTTCGTTTACTCGAAAAAGAAGCTGTTCATATCGGTGGAGGCATCAATCATCGGTTTGGATTGTATGATATGATCATGCTGAAAGATAATCATATTGATTTCTGCGGTGGTATTGAAAAAGCAATCGAAAAAGCGACTGAGTATGTGACAAATAAAAAACCAGGATTGAAGATCGAAATAGAAACGAGAAGCCTTGACGATGTAAAGAAGGTTGTTACATACGGCAAAGGAAAAGTATTTCGCATTATGCTGGATAATTTTACTCCGCAGCAAATAACTGAAGCGTTGAAGATCATTGGTGCTGCATTTGAAACAGAAGCCAGCGGCGGTATCAATTTGGAGAATGTTGTTGACTATGCTAAAACCGGGGTGGACTATGTAAGCGTTGGGGCATTGATCCACCAGGCAAAAAGTTTGGATCTCAGTTTAAAAGCCGTAATTATTTAAATGAGTAAGAAAAATAAACCTGATAGCCGGGGATTTGTATATAGTACCGATCCTGATTTTCAATTCCAACACGAATCAGAAAATTCAGAAACACTTCCGCCATCTCAGCAAACGTTGAAAGTAAAACTCGATACAAAACAACGGGCCGGAAAAGTAGTTACCCTGATCGAAGGTTTTGTCGGAAAAGAAGAAGATTTGAAAGAGCTGGAGAAAAAATTAAAATCGTATTGTGGAACCGGCGGTTCTTCAAAAGACGGACAAATAATTATACAGGGAGATCAGAGAGAAAAAGTGATGCAATGGTTGCAGAAGAATAATTATACTAAGGCAAAGAGAATTAATTAATCATTTTTGTTTTCAGAAGTAGTCGCTTTATCATTTTCAAAATAACTCAACGCACCGCTAGGACATTTTTTTACCTGCTCAATAATTTGTTCTGTTGTAGCTCCATCCATTTTTATCCAGGGCCGTTCCCTGGGATTGAAAACTTCGATCAGTCCTTTCCAGCAAAGGGTGGAATGCTGGCATACATCCGGTTTCCAGACAACCGTTATTTCTCCATTCGCATATTTAAAAGTTTTTTGCATCAGCAAAAATTTTAACCGGCAACCATAAACCTGTAACGAGCAACTTCTATTGCCCCTGTGCTAAACTATAAGCTCTTTTATCTCCCCACATATTTAATAATTCTAACGAACAAACTTTGAAGTCGCCACTTAAGCTAATGTAAAGCCCGATCACATCCTGCTGTCGTACTGGTTCGGCGTCCACACTTTCAAAGCGGGCATTATATTGATTCACGAGATTGGTATAAACAGATCCTGTCGGCCACACTTGTGTACCACGATTACTGAGATTGATGAGTTTGAATTTTTCCCCCGCATGTCGTTCACACTTATGAGCGATTACCTCCGGTTGTTCAATGCTCTCAATAAAAAAATCAGCACCGATAATTTTTTCCTGCTCCATTTCTTCCGTTACGATCAATGGATTTTTTTCCAGTTTGAAATGAGTGTCTGTCATGGGCATATTTTCCATTATTGGTTTGGCGCCCTGCTCCGGCATTTTTCTAAAATTGTTGATGATCGCTTCTGCAAATTCTGTAGTATTAAGAGCAGGTTTGCTTTTATCACCAAAATCTCCCGTGTGAATTCCTTGTTCCAATGTATATAGCAGTGCATTTTCAATTTCAGCCGCATTCTTCATATATCCCAAATGGCGCAACATGGAAATGCCGCTGAGCAACAACGCTGTTGGATTGGCAATATTTTTCCCTGCAATATCCGGTGCCGTGCCATGCACTGCTTCGAAAAT
>DASZPW010000392.1:0-2303 GCA_035550155.1 Chitinophagaceae bacterium
TGTTGTTCGTATGGAAATAACAACACTCTTTTTCTTCCCATGAACTGTGTATGCAGGATATGTGAAAGATCAATATCAAAATGCATGTGAGTAATAGAGCCGGCGCCGCCGACAAACAACATCGGGAATTTTTTTACAAAACCTTTCATAAACTCTTCCGGCCAGGAAAAATCATTCACCAGTTGCGGTGCATGCTGAAAAATATTGAACAGAAAAATGCGCAGCTCAACAGGGCCTTTTTTCACCATGTCCAGGTATTCGCCAAACTTCATGTAGCCGTCGGCTTTATTGATCGGTGTATAGGCATCACTTTTTACATTGTTATAAACACCAACTTCTTTTTCCCCTACCATCTGCTTGAAATAATCCCAGTCCCATTTATCTCTTGCGGGCCAGTTTTTGGAAAATCCTTTTATGACAACAGGAATGTTGGTCCGGTAAAAATTTTTTCTAAATTCTTCAGGAGTTATGCTGTCAACAACAGTAACTGGTTTTAGCTGCATATCGTTTTCTCTTTATAACAATCGAACTGAAAAGTACAAATTGTCCGGCAAATACAGGATGAGCTTCATTAATTTTTACAAATACGATTGATTGAAATAGTATATAGTGCAGGAAATACAGGAATCAAAAAAGCGCTGTTTCAAACAGCGCTTTACATCTTTCAACTCACCTATTCCATTTGTATGACTACGAAGAATACTTATCTTATATCACCCGGCGTCCTTTAAAAAAATGCTGTCTTTTAAACAACATACGCTGGCGGTTCATCCTATTTTTCATCAAAGCATTTCCACGCATATGGGAACGAGCAATACGATCACGACGAAATCGTTGTTGTTCCATTCTGTAGCGAAGCCGGTTTTTTTGCATACGGAGGCGGTGCTGCGGAACTTCAGTGCCTTTTCTGAAATTTTGTTCAGTACGGAATCTCAGCAGGCGGTCCTGCGGAGCTCTTTGAGCAGATGCGGACAGTGAAACAAGTCCAAGCACTAACGTTACAATGAATAATTTTTTCATACGTCAAATTTTAGATTATGAATTTACAGTATTTTAGTTTAAGACGAAGACTTTCGTGGAAGGTTTAACCGGCCTGAAAATTTTAGGAATTAAAATAATTCTTTCTGTTCCGGCAGCAAGCGGAAGCTCATACGATGGTATTTGCAAAGGCCGTGTTGTTCTATGGCTTTGCGGTGTTCTTCGGTGCCGTAACCTTTATTGGAGTTCCATCCATAATGAGGAAATTCGGTATGCAATTTTTTCATAAGATCGTCCCGGTATGTTTTTGCTAAAATACTGGCAGCGGCAATGGACATATATGTTGCATCGCCTTTAATGATACAGCGATGTGGAATCCTTTTATATTTTACGAAACGATTACCGTCAATAAGCAATAACTGAGGAGACGTCTTTAATTTTTCAATAGCCAGGTGCATCGCTTTGATGGATGCTTTCAGGATATTGATATGATCGATCTCATTGTTATCAATGCTGGCTACTGCAAAAGATAGAGCTTCTCTTTCTATGATCGTTCTTAATTCATTCCGTTGTTTTTCGGAAAGCTGTTTGGAATCATTCAATTCAGGATGGAAAAATCCTTTCGGCAGAATGACTGCTGCGGCAAACACAGGGCCTGCAAAACATCCACGACCCGCTTCATCGCAGCCGGCTTCGATGAGATCTTCCTGGAAAAAAGGTTGAAGCAGAATAAAAAATTTCTCAAAAATAAGTGGTTGTGATCGTACTGTTGTGAATAGTTTAAAAGACCTGTTGAATTCAGTAAATTCGTAGACTTTTTCGAAACGAAAATCATTGTATCATGTTAGAATGGTTGCGGCATCCATGGCCCTGGTATATTGCCGGCCCGCTGATCGGGCTGATGGTGCCAATATTATTATTGTTGGGGAATAAATCTTTTGGTATTTCTTCCTCATTGCGGCATGTCTGTGCTGTTTGCTTTCCTTCTAAAATTCCTTTTTTCCAATACGATTGGAAAAAAGAGATCTGGAATCTTTTTTTTGTCGCAGGTATCATTGGCGGAGCATTCCTGGCCGCTCATTTTTTATCGGATTCACAACCCGTACAGGTAAATCCCAAACTGACACAGGAATTATCTCAATACGGAGTTACCAACTACCATAGTTTGGTACCGACTGACCTGTTTAACTGGAACAGTTTATTAACTGCAAAAGGATTTATACTGATCGTTGTCGGGGGCTTTTTAGTCGGTTTTGGCACCCGTTACGCCGGCGGCTGCACTTCCGGTCATTCTATTATGGGAATATCTAATCTGCAATTGTCTT
>DASZPW010000393.1:0-1907 GCA_035550155.1 Chitinophagaceae bacterium
AACCAGGCACATTTTATTGAGAAAGCTGAGCTGAAACATTGGAAAGATTTTTTTGAGAGTCCGGAAAAGCCGGAAGCCGGAAGTCAAAGGCCGGAAAGTGAATCTCGCTCTGAAAACCTCTCTCATACTTCAGATCTCATACTTCAGGCCTCAACGGATTTTTCACTAACTCAACTATTGAACACTTACATCATTCTTCCATCTTCCAATGGTTTTTTGCTCATCCATCAGCAAGCGGCGCATGAACGAATTATCTATGAACGATTGTTGGAAGCAACGAAAGGTACAGCTGTTGCTACCCAAAGAAGCATGTTTCCGCTCACGGTGGAATTATCTCCGGCAGATGCTGCTTTACTGGAAGAACTGATGCCCGACCTCCAGCAACTCGGTTACATGATCGAGCCGTTTGGAAAAAATACATTTGTGATACAAGGCACTCCTGCCGACGTAGAACAGGGAAATGAAAAAAAGATCATGGAATCTTTGCTGGAACAGTACAAACACTTCAGCAGTGACATGAAATTTTCCAAAAGAGAAAAACTGGTTCGATCCCTGGCATGGCAACAGGCAATAAAACCCGGCACTCCGCTTTCTGAAAAGGAAATGAAAGCTATTGTAGAAGATCTGTTCAAATGCTCCACACACAATATTACTCCCAACGGTAACCCTACTTATATGGAGTTCAAGAAAGACTATTTGGAAAAATTGTTTAAGGGCTAAGAGATAAAGTGACTGAAACAGAAAAAGAGATCAAATGATTTGAAACACTCTTTATCTCTTTTATATTCCCTCTTTTTCTCTTAGCCTAATATTTATTCCTGATGTTTTCTATGAATTTCTCCACTGCCCTTCTCACTGCTGTAGTAGAAGAATTATGATTGTTCACTAATACAGAAAAGGTAAGTAACTTGTTTTTCTTTGTAAATAAATAACCGCTGATGGAAACCACGCCGGAAAGAGTTCCGGTCTTTGCAAAAATGTAATTGCTATCCGCTTTATAATAATTGGCCAATGTCCCGGTATTACCGGTAGGCAAAATGATTTTAATTCTTTCGATTCCAAATTCATTTTTTATTTTGTTGAGAATGAAAACAAAATCCTGTGGTGAAAAAAGATCATAACGACTCAACCCGCAGCCATCTACCCACCTTGGTTTTTGCGGCAAGTCTTTATAATCTGTTTTCAACAAGGTATCAATAATTTTTTCATCGCTCATCACGCCCAATCGCTGATTGCTGACCATCAACAATGTTTGCTCTGCAAAAAAATTATCGCTGCGATGCATAGTGATCTTGAGAAGAGAATCTGTTAGTTGAGTCTTTACAGGACTTACTTTCAAATTCATTTGCTGAAAAACTTGCTGAAATTTTTCAGGATCCAGCAGCCCGATCGTTTTATGAATAGTATCCGGCAATAATTCGAGAGTGGATTTTATTCCATTAGTTACAAACGGGACTTCCGCTTCTTTATATTTCTCTCTCCCCTGGGTCAGCATATAAACATTCCCGCCAATATTTCTTTGCACGAAAAAATTTTTGGCATTAGTCGAATTAAAATCAACTTTCCAATCCACTTCAGGAATTGAGTAAATGACTGCCGGCTCTTTTGTATTGCTATTGTCCTGCACCCATTTTATAATATTACCATACACCGGCATCGGGCTTCGTTCAGCCATATAACTTTCATTGTAATCACTCCACGACCATCCGGAACCCCAGGCATCGTCTTTCCAGTTGACATCCGCAGTATAAATTTTCTTATTCGTGCTCTTCAAAAAATCTATTACCGGCTGATTTTTAAAATCCGAATGAAGCAATGTGGGATCAGCATTGGGAAGAAAAAAAATAGCCGTATCATTTTCTGCTTTTAAAATTCCAATCAAACTATCTCCTAAATATTTCATTGCT
>DASZPW010000394.1:0-4071 GCA_035550155.1 Chitinophagaceae bacterium
CGTCCCTTTTAATCAATTGGTGAAACGAAAATCATTCTAGATGAACACAGTCATTGTACCTGTCGATTTTTCCGAAAATTCATTGAATGCAGCCCGATATGCCGGACAGATATTATCCGGTCATTATGGGGTCAACCTGATCCTTTATCATGTGTATGAAAAACCTGCTCATGCTGCCGGTTCAAAAGAATACCTGGAGAACCTGAGAGAGGACTTGCAGAAAAAAGGAATTAAAATTACCACGCTGGCGGAGCAGGGTGATGATTTCATTGAAGAAATGGAAAAATTGGCCCGTCACCAGCAAGCCGATCTTATAATAATGGGAATTACCGGCCGTTCACCCTTGAGCCAGGCTTTTATCGGCAGTAATACTTTTAAAATAATTGAAAAACGAATCTGCCCGGTTATGATCATTCCCCCGGGATCGGAATACAGGGATGTGAAAAATGTGCTGTTGACATCCGATTTTAAAAATGTAGCAGCAACTACTCCATCCGGGCCCATTAAAAAAGTGCTGAAAACTTTTCAGCCCAACTTACATGTGATCAATGTGGACAGTAACCACTATGTGGCATTAACACAAGAATACCAGGATGAAAAAGCAAAACTTGCGGATATGCTGGCTGAATTCAATCCTGAATTTTATTTCCTGGGTTGGTATGATGTGGACGAAGCGATCAACCAGTTTGCACATGATAAGAATATTGATCTGATCATCACGATCCCCAGGGATCATTCTCTGATCGAAAAAATGTTCAAAAGTAGCCATACCAAGAAACTAGCATATCACAGCACAGTGCCCGTTCTCGCTGTGCATGAATAACTTGCCGGAAACACTTCCATTTTAATTTTTAGTTCATTTCGCTTGCCGACGTGGCAGCTAGTGACTAATTTTGTGCCTGAATACAGCAATGAAATCCATTAATAAAAATATCGTTATTACCAGTTCATTTGCTGAACTATCCTTACCGGCGAATTTTTATATCCCCGGTTAACCGTTTTCCTTCTTGCTTACTAATTTGTTGATTCGTTCCATCAAAAATTATTAACTGATTGCCTGCATTATGAAAAACATAAAGCTGATAGAAGTACCTTCTGAGATCGGGGCCGGGACAAGAGGCGCCAGCCTCGGCATCGAAGCCATCAAGATCGCTGCTTTGGATTTTATGAGTAATTTTTTTATTCATTTCCCTTCGGAAAAAATCCCTACCGAAAATAAATTGTTGTACGAACCCATCGAATCACCTTATGCGAAACGTATAAAAGGTATTGCTGCCATGTATGATCGGGTAAGTAAATCTTTGAGTGATACTATTAAAAATAGTTTTTTCCCGGTGGTGCTTAGCGGCGATCATAGCACAGCCGGAGCCACAATTGCAGGCATTAAAATGGCAAAACCTAAAAGCAGGCTCGGGGTTATCTGGATCGATGCACATGCCGATCTTCATACACCTTTCACGACACCATCGGGTAATGTACACGGGATGGCAATGGCTATTACTATCAATGAAAACAATAAGGATTGTGCAGTTCACCAAATAGATGAGGAAACTGTAAAATATTGGAACCAGTTGAAAAATACCGGCAAGATCGCACCAAAAGTTTTGCCGGAAGATGTAGTATATATTTCGCTTCGTGATTTTGAAAAAGAAGAAAAATACCTGATTGACAAATACGGCATCAAAGTATTTACCACCAAAGAAGTTCGGAATAACGGACCTGAAAATATTGTCAGGGCCACTATGCGGTATCTTGCCAATTGCACCGACATATATATATCCTTTGATGTAGATAGCCTTGATTCCTCCATTTCAAAAGGAACCGGAACACCGGTTAGCAATGGCTTACGGGAAAGAGAAGCCGAAGACCTGATCAGTAAATTTATGTACAACCGGAAAGTGTGTTGTTTTGAGATCACTGAAGTGAATCCGACACTGGATAAAGAAAACCTGATGGCTGAGATCGCTTTCAATATTTTACAACGAAGTGTGAATATATTGATGATGAACTAAACGTTCATTTTTACATGTAGAAATTACGACAGTGTTTTTTTCAACCCTTCCATGAAGCTAATGGGTTTAAACCCCAATTCACTTGCTGCTTTGTCAATCATAAAACCAGTTTTTAAAGGACGAAGTGCAGGTTGCGGAAATTCAGATGCGGTCACTTTTATTAATTGAGAGCTATCCATTTTCAAATAATCAGCAATTTTCACTGCCATTTGATAAGGCGTCAATACCTCCTTACCTGATAAATGATATATTCCGGTAGCTTTTTTTTCAATAACAGAAATTATTCCTGAAGCAAGATCTTCTACATAAGTGGGAGTTCGCAACTGGTCATCAAAAACATGATACACTTCTCCTTGTTCTAATTTTTCTTTGATCAGTTCCGGGAAACTTTTCCTGATAGAATGAGTCTTTCCATAAACTGTTATGGTACGCACAATGGTCCAGTCAAACTCATATTCTTTCACCGCATCTTCAGCTTCTAATTTTGTTTTTCCGTAAAAATTAACAGGATTCGGTGCATCTTCTTCATTGTACATTCCCCTTTCACCGTCAAATACAAAATCTGTGGACAAAAAAATAAAATGGCTTTTGTATTCTGCTGCATTCAGCATTACGGAGATCGTTCCTTCTACATTAACCAGGTAAGCATTCCATTGATTCAACTCACATTCGTCCGGCTTGCTCATTGCCCCGGAATGGATCACCACATCCGGTTTATTTTCTTCAAATACATCATGCACCTGAAACGGATCTGTAATATCCATCTCTTTATAAATTAAATTTGACTGCTCCTGAAATGGCAGCCTGTTGGCACCTTTAGCAGTAGCGATTACATAAAAACCTTTTTCCAGTAATTGTTTTACCAGGTAATATCCTAAAAAACCATTAGCACCGGTGATGAGGACTTTCATATCTTAAAATTGATCGTGCCACAGCATAAGAACTGTGGCACGATACTACAACTTAATATTTTATTCCTTTTTAAAAAGCTTTCTGATTTTTTGTTTTGTCAAATTTCGGAGTCACACCCATATTGTAAAAAATAAAAGAATAAATATCCGAAGTGATCTCCAGTCCCTTTTTCAGATTGCTGGCCCCATGGCCGGAATTGGTTTCAATGCGGATCAACTCCGGGTTTGCACCTTTATATTTTTCCTGCAACGTAGCAGCATATTTGAATGAATGTGCCGGCACTACCCTATCATCATGATCGGCAGTTGTGATGAAAGTAGCCGGGTAAGGCAAACCGCTTTTGATATTGTGTATCGGCGAATACGAGTACAAATTTTTAAAATCAGCGGCGCTGTCACTGCTGCCATATTCTGCGATCCAGTTCCAGCCGATCGTGAATTTCTGGTATCGAAGCATATCCATCACTCCCGCTTGTGCCACGGCTACTTTAAATAATTCCGGTCGCTGATTGATCACAGCGCCGATCAGTAAGCCGCCATTGGATCCGCCTTCTGCACAAAGAAATTTTTTGGATGTATATTTTTTGTGGATGAGGTATTCAGCCGCAGCAATGAAATCATCAAAAACATTTTGCTTATTGAATCGCATGCCGGCGTGATGCCATTTTTCCCCATATTCACTTCCACCACGCAAATTTGCTGAAGCGTAAATGCCGCCCTGGTCCAGCCAGCTGATCCGGCTGGCACTGAATGATGGATTGATGCTTATATTAAATCCGCCATAACCTGTAAGAATTGTTGGATTACTTCCATTTAGTTTAATTCCTTTTTTATATACAATAAACATCGGTACTTTAGTACCATCTTTGCTTGGATAAAAAACCTGCTCTGTCACATAATCTTCCGGGTTGAATTTTACTTCCGGTTTGCGAAAAACTGTACTTACTCCCGTAGCGATGTCGTATTTATAAATAGTTGGGGGAAATGTAAATGAAGTGAACGTATAAAATACAAACTTATCGTCTCTCCGTCCGCCAAAACCATTTGCTGTACCTAATGCCGGCAGCTTCACCTCTTTTTCCAGATTTCCATTGTAATCATAGACATAAACATGGTTTGAAACATCTTTAAGATAAGTAACAAAAAGT
>DASZPW010000395.1:0-6091 GCA_035550155.1 Chitinophagaceae bacterium
GAAAAATGCTGCCGCTAAAAAAGCAACCATCGCTACATAAAACCACGGTGTGAAATTCAATGTAGGTTTTATATCGTTCAAAGTATTCCCCAGTTTATCAAGTCCGAAACTATCTGCATTGTTTTGTGATTGATCCATTGCGTTTTTTGCCATACTATCATTAAACCATTTTTTTATTTCAAACATCATTCCTAATAATGTTCCCGCAGATAATAAACCCGTTACAACGCCCCCATATCCGCCTGTTTGAGCATTAATAAATGATAATAAAAGACCGATCATGCCAAATACCAAAGCAGCTATGGCAAAATACTGTGCGTTCCCCATGTTAATTTTGCCCGTTTCTGAGCTAGATTCAGCTTTATTATCTGTTCCAAATAAATTAGAAGATTCTCGTTTCCATTCTTTTCCTAAAGCAATATTTAATCCTGTATTGGTGAATTTCACAGTAGTATTGGTGAATTTCGCATTACTGCATTTTATTTCTGAAAAAGGCAACAGAAACAAAAGTATTCCCACGGCAAATGCTACCGTAGAAGGAATTCGGGTTCCAAACATTCCCCGTGAAGGTGCCTGATTGCTGTAAGACGGTGGTGGTGGAGGTGTTGGTTGTTGTATGGTGTCCATAAATAAATTTTAATTCAAGATAAGGGAATCTTGTGAGAAATAACCTTTCAACAATCAACTTACAATATCTTTACGGTTTCAAGATCATGAAGGAATTAATGAACAATACTATTTGCATTTGTGGCGCCGGAACTATGGGCAGCGGTATTGCACAGCTAAGTGCACAATCAGGATTTCAAACGATCCTGTTTGAATTAAATTCAGAGGTCCTGGAAAAAGCAAAGGTTAATATTGGAAAAAGCTTATCGGTATTAATTGAAAAAGGAAAAATTTCTGAAGAAGAAAAAAATAAAGTGATCGGGCGGATCCATTTTACCAATGATATAAAAAATTGCGTGGCTGATATTTTTATTGAAGCTATCATTGAAAAAGCTGAAGCAAAAATTGAGTTGTTCGATCAGCTTGCACAAATGAACCGGAATGATTGCGTTTTTGCCAGTAATACCTCTTCGCTTTCCATTACTAAAATTGCTCAACAGGCTAAAAATCCCGGAAGAATGATCGGCATGCATTTTTTCAACCCGGCACCGGTGATGAAATTGGTGGAAGTTGTAAACACGAATTACACGAAAGAAAAGACCACGCAGATTGTTATCGGGCTGGCAAAACAAATGAATAAAACTCCAGTGGTCTGTAAAGATTCGCCGGGATTTATTGTGAACCGTGTGGCGAGACCTTATTACATCGAATCATTGCGAATAGCGGAAGATGGTATAGCTGATTTTTCGCAGATCGATCTGCTGATGGAAGCTACCGGTTTTAAAATGGGGCCGTTCCGGCTAATGGATCTCATCGGGAATGATGTGAACTATGCAGTGAGTTGTTCTGTTTATGATCAATTGGGAAAGCCTGAACGCTTAAAGCCTTCCATTATCCAGGAACAAAAAGTGAAAGAAAAAAAGTTAGGGAAAAAAACAGGCGAAGGATATTATAAATATTAAATCCCCAATATAAAATTTCAATGGTCTTAGTTACAGGCGGAACCGGTTTTGTAGGTTCTTACATTATTAAAGAGTTGATTGAAAAAAAATATGCTGTGAGAGCGATTCGCCGCAGTAAGAAACTAGATAGCCATAAAGTTCCGTTTTATATTCCGAAGGAAATTTGGGATAAAGTAGAATGGGTGGATGCCGATGTTTTAGATGTGATAGCGCTTGAAAACGCCATGACCGGAATTGATGCAGTGATCCATGCGGCAGGTGTAGTATCATTCATTAAAAAAGAAAGAAAAAATATGTTCCGGGTGAATGTGGAAGGAACAGCGAATGTAGTGAACATGGCATTGGAAAAAAATATTCGCCGTTTTGTTCATATCAGCTCGGTAGCCGCAGTGGGTCGCAGGGAAAACGGCGCTCATGTGAATGAAGAAAAAAAATGGGAAGAACATAAATCGAACACTCATTATGCCAAAAGCAAATACAAAGCTGAATTAGAAGTATGGCGTGGCATTGGCGAAGGATTGAATGGTGTCATTTTAAATCCATCAACAGTATTAGGCTATGGAGATTGGAATAATTCAAGCTGTGCGATATTCAAAAAAGTTTTTGATGAATTTCCGTGGTATAGTTCCGGCTTAAATGGTTTTGTAGATGTGGAAGATGTTGCTAAAGTAACAGTGTTGATGATGGAAAACGATAGTTGTGAAGAACGATTTATCGTGAACGGCGATACCTGGCCATTTAAAAAACTCCAGGAAACCATTGCTGATGGTTTTGGTAAAAAACGTCCGTCAAAGCCAGTTACTCCATTATTGATGTCAATAGCCTGGCGCATGGAACAATTGCGTTTTCTTTTTACAAAGAAAAAACCATTGCTCACCAAAGAAAGTGCAAGTGTAGCCCAAAGCAAGACCTATTTTGAAAACGATAAAATACTGAACGCATTGAAGGGATTTTCCTTTACACCATTGGAAGAAACCATTCAAAAAGCCTGTGAAAAATACCTTGGCACAATAAATGCCTCCCAACCATAGTTACAAAGCGGTATCTTTAAAGACAATCAATGTCTATGAAAATAATTTATTCGGGTTTCCTTCTTTTTTTCATTTGTTGTTCAGTAATCCTTCATGCACAATTTTCCGTTTCAGGGAAAATCATTGATTCCGCTTCCGGCGATCCTTTGCCCGGCGCCTCTGTATATTGTCATAATACAACTATTGGAACAGCCAGCAATAAACAAGGTGAATTCAGCCTGCAAATGAAAGCCGGTGGTTATGATCTGATCGTTACTTATACAGATTATCAAACGAGGTTGATCCGGGTTAGCGGCGATACCAGCAACCTGATCATTCCAATGTTAAAGCAGGAAAAAAACATGGAAGAAGTAGTGATACGCAGTAGCAACGAGGTAAAAGATGGCTGGGAAAAATATGGATCTTTCTTTGTGGAGCATTTTATCGGCGCCACACCCAATGCTGCACTTTGTAAAATTGAAAACCCGGATGTGTTGAAATTTTATTTTTATAAAAAAAGTAATAAGCTGAAAGTGCTGGCCGATTCAGCTATTCAAATTGAGAATAAAGCATTGGGTTATCATCTCCGCTATGAGCTGGATTCATTTGTTTATTATTATAAAACTGACATTAATATTTACCGTGGTTATTGCTTGTACACCGAAATGGACGGAACCGGACAGGAAAAGAAAACCTGGGCTACAAACCGTGCCAAGGCATATTATGGTTCCAAACTGCATTTCATGCGTTCGTATTATGATAGCACATTGACCGAAGATGGATTCACTATTGATATGCTCGATGAAAACAGCGACACCAAGTTTATTCCCTTAAAAGATCCTTATGACACGGCTTATTACGGCGGCCTGGACAGCACGATGGAAATCGAGATCTGGTACCCCAGAAAGATCAGTGTTTCGTATTTGAAAAAAAGACCGGAACCTGAGTATATAAAAAAATTCGGCTTGCCGAAAAATGTAGGTTCGCAAATTTCCTATGTAGATATAAACGATGCTATTGCCATTAAAGAAAACGGTTATTATTATGATCAGAAAGATTGGATCAACCAGGGCTATTGGAGCTGGAAAAATTTAGCGGATCAATTACCGTATGATTATGAACCGCCTGAATGATCTACATTTTTTATCTAACTAATCTTTCTTATCCATAACCTTTTTCCATAATTCAGGAATTCTCTTTATCCAAACGATCTCTTTTTTCTTAATTGAAGCTTCTTCAGCCGGGTAACCAAAATAAGTTTTTCCTCCTTCTAAAGATGAAGGAACTCCACTTTGTGCATATACGACTGCATCTTTTCCGATGGTCAGCGTTTTACTAACACCTACCTGACCCCACAGAATTACATTGTCTTCAATAGTGGTTGCTCCTGCAATACCAACCTGCGCCGCAAACAAACAATTTTTTCCAACTACCGTATCATGCCCGATATGAACTAGGTTATCAATCTTGGTGCCGGCGCCTATTAATGTATCGCCACTAACGCCCCTGTCAATGGTACATCCTGCACCTATTTCAACTGAGTTTTCAATCACCACCCTGCCGCAGCTTTTCATTTTTTTATAATGAATATCCCGGTTTGTTTTTTTGTTATAATAAAATGCATCGCTTCCAATCACCGTTCCCGCCTGTATCACCACATCATCTCCAATAACGCAATGATCCATGATAGTTACATTGGGGTGAATGATGCAACGGCTGCCGATCTGTACATGATTACCGATAAACGCATTAGGAAAAATAACTGTTTCATCACCTATGATTGCTGAATCGCTTTTCATTTTCAAAGAAGGAGTAAACGGGCGGAAATGATCCACAATGGTTTGATACGCTTCAAATGGATCTGCTACTATCAACAATGCTTTCCCGGCAGGAAATTCTGTTCTTTTATTGATTATGATAAAACTTGCTGCCGAATTAATGCATTGATCGTAATACTTTGGGTGATCCACAAATACCAGGTCTCCTTGTTCCACCTTATGTATCTCGTTGATGCCGGTGGCCAATGCTTCGGAATCGCCGACAATTTCTGCACCGATCAATTGGGCTATGAAATGAAGTGCAACAGGTTTTTCAAAACGCATATTCAGTAATTTGTATAAAGGTAATAAGTCCTGAATTGCTTCATTCATCTGTTGTGCTGTGATAATGATGACAGGTATTCCTTTCTGATTTTTTCATTTGAAATTCAAAACAGTTTACTGCAATGAGAATTTGATTGATAAAACTTTTTAAAACCAATGACCCGGATCATACTTTAATGAATATATCAACTGCAAACAACAGATGAACAATGCTGCCATTATCCACAGCAAACAATACGATGTGAATAAAAAATATCAAAAAAATTTTTTTGTTAGTGAAATTTATATTTAATATTGCGTTGGGAAATTCGTTTCCCGGTACTTACTAACCCATCCATATAAATGATCCCTCCGGTAAATCGGGGGGATTTTTGTTTTACTGCTTTCTCATTTTCCCAATGAAAATGCATCTGAAAACAGTTTTCACCACGAATGAAGTATTTAAAATACCTTTACCTGAATACTTCATTAAAGCAATCACTCATGTTGAAATCAATGACCGGTTTTGGAAGAGCAGAAGGAAATGCGGGAGATAAAACATTCCTTGTAGACATCAAGTCGCTGAACGGAAAACAATTTGAATTGCTCCTGAAAATGCCGGCGATCTTAAAACCGTTTGAATTCGATATCCGCAAAATTCTCTCGGAAAAACTGGGACGGGGAACCATTGATTGCACGATCAGCCTGAAAGAAACAGGAACCGCCAAGCCGGTAACGATCAATACCGATCTTGCCAAAGCGTATTATAAACCATTGGCAGAGCTGTCAGCAGCGCTGAATCTTGATCCGTCACATATTCTCAGCACTTTGGTAAAACTACCGGAAGTGATCACTCCTACCAGCGAAACACTGAACGAAAAAGAATGGAATGATCTTCAAAAAATTTTATTTAATGCATTAGATGATCTGAACATGCACCGGCTGGAAGAAGGAAAAGTCATGGAGCAAGACCTGATTTTAAGGATCAATAATATTGAAAAGCAACAGCAGGAAGTGATCAAACTGGAACCGCTTCGTCAGCAAAAGATCCGGGATGGACTCACAAAACTGTTAGAAGAAAATGTTGGAAAAGAAAATTATGACGGCAACCGGCTGGAGCAGGAGCTTATTTATTATATCGAAAAAATTGACATCAGCGAAGAACAGGTACGGCTGAAAAATCATTGTGATTACTTTAAATCAATATTACAGGAGCAGGATGACATAAAAGGGAAAAAACTCTCTTTTATCCTGCAGGAGATCGGGCGGGAGATCAACACATCCGGGTCCAAAGCCTACGATGCAGCCATTCAAAAATGCGTGGTACAGATGAAAGATGAATTGGAAAAAGCAAAAGAACAGGTGTTGAATGTATTATAAGATCTGAAATTGCACACCACAATACTTACTTTCCGGCGGGATTATATCTTTG
>DASZPW010000396.1:0-6809 GCA_035550155.1 Chitinophagaceae bacterium
TCTTCGTTGCGATCCGATCTGCACGATTCGATCCGATGCTTTGATTGCTTTTAACGCAGCACGGTTATCTTCCATAGTTTCCGCAAAAGGTTTTTCGCAATAGACATCGCAATGAGCTTCGACTGCCTGTTTGGCAAGTAATGCATGTTGAAAATCTGCCGTGCTGATAAAAACGGCATCAATATTTTTCAGGTCATATAATTCTTCATTGTTGCGGCATGCAGTGATATCGTGACCCATTTTCTCTTTTACAAAAGCAACACCTTCTTCTCTTCTTTTTTTCCATAGATCAGAGACGGCCACCATATCAAAATTCATTTCTTTATAAAACTTCATGAATGGCGGGATATGCGAATTCCTGAAACGATCAGAAAATCCAACTACTCCCACTCTCACCCGGTCATTAGCGCCGAGAATGCGGGAATAACTACTGGCACTCATGTTTTTTGAAACGATGAATGTTGCGGCTGCGGCTTTTACAGATTGGTTGATGAAACTGCGGCGTGTATGGGGCATATCGTTAAAAGTTTAGGATGAAGAAAAGTGGTTTCGTTATCGCAATTTGGATGTTTCGATTTTGGTTAAGGCCCGGCAAACAAAATAAATCCTGTTTAAATGACTTAAATCAATTTTTAGTTGCACCAACCGGTACACTTAAATGAAAAGTTGGTTCAAGCTCACTCTAAAGTTCAAGTTTTAGTTTTTATGAAGTCCAGCTTGCGGTAAATTTTTTTTCGGAAACGTTTGCGGATAATTTGCGTTTGGTGCGGCTGATCGTATGCAAATTTTCGTAATTTGCGTAACAGATTGCTTACTTATGGGTGTGAACATTAAGATGCTTGCCGAGCGGCTACAGCTGTCTATCAGCACTGTTTCGAGAGCATTGCGAGACAGTTATGAGATCAGCGAAACCACTAAGAACAGAGTTCGTGACATGGCTTTGGAGTTGAACTACCAGGCTAATCCCTACGCAAGCAGTTTACGCAAACATCGCAGCAAAACAGTAGCTGTTGTCATCCCGGAGATCACCAACAACTTTTTTTCATTAGCTATCAATGGAATTGAATATGTAGCACAGGAAAAAAATTATCATGTGCTTATATACCTTACTCATGAAAACATTCAGAAAGAGATCGGTTTTGCCAACCACCTGCAAAGCGGAAGAGTAGATGGCGTTCTGATGTCGTTATCTGCGGAAACCAACAATTATGATCACCTGATCAATCTGAAAAGTAAAGGAGTACCGATCGTGTTGTTCGATAGAGTTTGCGAAGCCATTGAAAGCAGTATTATCACTACCGATGATTATGACAGCGGATTTGCCGCAACGGAACATCTCATCGAATGCGGATGTGAGAAGATCGCTTACCTGGATCTTTCCAGGTATCTTTCTATTTCCAATAAAAGAATGCAGGGCTACCAGGACGCACTGAAAAAACATAATATTATTCCGGATGAAGAATTGATCATTCGTTTCACAAATAATAATGCTGCCAACGAAGAGATCATTACTCAAATGCTGAGCGGACCTAATCGGCCCGACGGTATTTTCGCATCCGTGGAGAAACTGGCAATATCCTGTTACAACGTTTGTGAAAGATTACACATCAAAATCCCGGATCAGCTGAAAATTATCAGTTTCTCCAATATGGAGATTTCATCATTGCTTAATCCAAGTTTATCTACGATCACGCAGCCTGCATACGAGATCGGCAAGCAGGCAGCATTGCAATTGTTCCGCTATCTCGAAAAAAAGTCAATGACTGATGTACATGAACGGATCATTTTAAAATCTACATTGATCCCGAGAGGAAGTACGGGTCTCTGATCATTGCTTTTATTTTTTTAATCAATACACACTCACTCTAAGAAGTATTACAAATTTCTTCAGGGCATTTGTTGATAAAAATTTTATAGCACCAGGTACCGCAGTTCATGGTATTTGTTGCCGCAACCGTTTTCGAAAACGTTTCCGTAAAAAAAGACTTCCTCAAATTAGAGGGAATAAATTATTATGTTCAAATTCATTATTCCAAAACAATGCCTGCTATATGCGATTGCTGTATTCCAAAATGTATTTCATACAAAATGTTTCTATCACCGGCAGGCATTATTTTCAAAACCGGGCTTCTATTCCTTTTGATGATTTTATGAAAATAACAGTCAGTGATCTCCAAATTGCTGACTGTTTTTTTACGAGCAATGTTTTTTAAAAAAAGGAGGCAGGAAATAAAAATTGACGATCAATATTTAAAACGAACCATAAGAAACCTTAAAAAAAATGAAAAAGATCGAAACGGAGATTTTAAATAAAAAGAAAACAAACAAATCATTTTCGCTGGATGGAAGAGTGGTCGTTGTAACCGGAGGTACGGGAGTTCTTGGAAAATCATTTGTTGAAGGAATTGCGGAAGCCGGGGGCACAGTAGGCATTTTGGGAAGAAACAGGAAAATAGCAGAAGAAAGAGCCAGCCGGATCAACCTGAATGGCGGTAAAGCTATTGCATTATGTGCTGATGTGACGAACAAGAACGATCTGAACAACGCAAAAAAGATCATGCTTGATACATATGGAAAGATAGATGGGTTGGTGAATGCGGCCGGCGGCAACATGCCTGAAGCAGTTATTGAATATGACCAGGATATTTTCAACATAAATCTGAATGGGTTGAAAAAAGTGATGGACCTGAATTTGTGGGGTACCATCTTACCCACACAAATTTTTGGAGATGCTATTGCGAGATGTGGAAGAGGATCGATCGTAAATATTTCTTCCGCTTCCGCAAAAAGAGTGATCAGTAAAGTTCTGGGATATAGTATGGCAAAATCTGCAGTAGAAAGTTTCACAAAATGGTTTGCAGTGGAATTATCACGACGCTTTGGCGATGCGATACGGATCAATGCAATAGTTCCGGGATTTTTCCTGACAGAACAAAATAAAAATTTATTACAGGGCACGAACGGATCAATGACGGCAAGAGGCAATGTGATTTTGCAGCACACACCATTCAAACGGTTCGGCGAACCGGATGAATTGAAAGGCGCATTGGTGTGGTTGTTGAGTGATGCGTCAAAGTTTGTAACTGGCGCAACGATAAATGTAGATGGCGGATTTAATGTTGACAGCAGCGTTTAGCATATGACAAAAGTCAAATTGTTTAACAGAAATCAATTTATGTCGAAAACGTTTCCGTAGATAACCCGGTGAAAGTGTTTCGGAAAATCTAAATTTATATTCAATAAAATAAATAAATTTTTTTCAACCTCTAAACCATCGATTGCTTAATTCCAACCAAAAAAACTATTATGAAAAAAACAATTTTGCTCTCCATTCTGATGTGTTTTTTTGCGGTGGTTGTGCATGCACAAACACGTAAGATCACAGGACAGGTAGTAAATGCTGCTACCGGCAAACCTATCGCCGGCGCCAGTGTTGTGGTGAATGCTTCCAACAATGGTGCAGTAACAGATGATAACGGTAATTTCAGTGTGAATATTCCATCGAAAGGGAAAGTTACTTTGGCGGTTTCTTTTACCGGGTACACATTGCAGGAAATTCCGGTTACTACGGAAAATAATCTTCTCATTAAACTGACTGAGGAAGTAAAAGAATTAGCCGACGTAGTGGTGGTAGGTTACGGAACAGTGAAGAAGAAAGACCTTACCGGTGCCGTTGCTTCCATCAAAACGGATGATATTGTTCGTTCTAATCCTACTAATGCAGAAAAGGCAATGCAAGGCCAGTTTGCAGGTGTGAACATTACAAAGGCCAGCAACCTTCCCGGCCAGGCTTTCTCTATGGATATACGTGGTGAAAACACCATCACAGGTGTTACCGAACCTTTGGTAGTGATTGATGGGATCATTGGTGGCAGAATTGAAGATATCAATCCTGCAGATATCCAATCCATCGATATTTTGAAAGATGCATCTTCCACTGCGATTTACGGATCAAGAGGTGCAAATGGTGTGGTGATCATAACATCTAAGAAAGGACGCAGCGGAAGAGCAAAAGTCAGCATTGATTCTTACATCGGTGAAAAAGTGCCGGCACATCTTCCTAAATTCCAGACTGCACAACAATTCTATCAAAGCCAGTACACAGATATTATTTTAAATAATGGAACTCCGGCTACATTTTCTTCCAATGAATTGGAACAGATCAATTCCGGTAAAAGCACCAATTGGGTTGATGAAATAACAAAGCCAGGAATGCAAACAGGAAACACAGTATCCGTTTCCGGTGGCAACTCAGGAACTACGTACCGTTTTTCCGGTGGCTATCTTCAGGAAGATGGGAACATCGTACATACTTCTTATAAAAGGTATAACCTGAATGGCGCAATCGACAGCAGGATCAATAATTTTATTCGGGTGGGTTTTTCCGCTTTTATAAACTATAGCGAAAATCCAAGAAGTTCACTTGAAACACTTCGTTCTGCATACCGGGCACGCCCCACAGGTGTTGTATATTATGATGATCTCGTAAATCCGGGTGATGGATATGATCTGTCACAAGGCCCATGGAATGGATATGCTGTTTGGATGGGTATTAAAGACAACCAGGTTTTAAGCCCCATAGTGGAAGCAAATCCTGCGAATGCAGAATATTTATTAAAAGCAGCAAATCAAATGGGAAATGCATTTGTTGAATTAAAATTGATCAAAGGGCTTACATTCAGATCTTCTATTTCCGCTTCCAATATTGATACACGAACTGGCGATTACAGGGGTACATATTCAAAAGACCGTGCCGGTGTAAAATTGCCCAGGGCTACATATTCAACAGCTGACATGACCAGCTGGACTTTAGATAATCAATTATCTTACGATTATTCCAGGGGAAAAAGCAAAGTAAACGCTACAGTTTTACAAAGTGCATATAAGAGTAAAACAGAAACATATTCTATAGCAGTACAAAATCTTCCTTATGCTTCAATGTGGTATAATTTAGGTACTGCAGGACTTTCCAATATTACTTCTGTCAGCAGCAGTTTTGTTCAAAACACACTGCAATCATATATGGGCCGTGTAAATTATGGTTATGATGATAAATACCTGATCACTTTGACAGGCAGGGCGGATGGCGCATCTCAATTAGCGAATGGTCATAAATGGGCATTTTTCCCGTCCGGCGCTATTGCATGGCGGATAGCCCAGGAAAACTTTTTTAAAGAGAACGTAAGAGCTTTTTCCGATCTGAAACTTCGTTTGAGTTATGGCCAGGTTGGTAATGCAAACGTTGATCCATACAGCACACAAGCGCAGATTCTCAATACTATTTACGCCTATGATCAAACTGTAGGAAATGGTTTTGCACCGGGTAGCCTGGGCAACCAGGATCTTAAATGGGAAAGAAGTGAAGAGTTCAATATCGGATTGGATATGGGATTTCTGAATAACAGGATCACCGGTACGATAGAATTGTATAAGAGAAACACCAAAGACCTGATATTGCAGGAAAACCTGCCTACATCCACCGGTTTCAATGTGGTAACAGCTAACGTAGGTAAGATATCCAACAAAGGAATTGAAGTACTGATAAACACACAGAACATCAACTCTAAAAATTTTACCTGGGGTACTACAATTAATTTTTCCAGGAATATTAATCGCATCGAGGCATTGGCAAACGGAGTGGATGCGATCATTGGTAACGCCTTATTTGTGGGCAAGTCTGTAAAATCGTATTATGATTATCAATTCGATGGCATCTGGCAAATAGCTGACAGCGCACAAGCAGCAGCATTCGGACAAAAACCGGGACAAGTGAAAGTGGTGGATAATCATAAAGATGGAGTGATATCCTCTGCCACCGGAAAAGATGACCGGGTTGTGTTGGGTACTCAATTGCCGAAATTCACCATCGGTATGACCAACAGGTTTACCTATAAAGATTTTGATCTTTCATTCTTCATGTACTTAAGGAACGGAACGATGTTCATGAATGGTTTATTTGGTGGCGGCACCATGGCCGATTATACCAACAACCGGTATAATCACATTGTACTGAATTACTGGACAAGGAATAATCCGACCAATGACATGTATGGTGTTGGTATTTCTCAGCCATACAAGAATGCCATTGCATATCAACATGCCAATTTCTTAAGGATTTCTGATATCACTCTTGGCTATACTATGCCGAAAGCAAAATTGGATAAATACAGCATTGACAGGTTACGGGTCTATGTACAAATAACCAATCCTTTCATTTTTACGAAATATAAAGGATTGGATCCCGAATTCAACGGGAATACTTACATAGACGATGTGCCAAACATAGTGTACACTTTTGGAATAAACCTTGGCTTTTAATTTTCGAAAAAATAAAACGTCACTTTTAAAATAAATTTTTATGAATTTTTTTAAAAATGTAAAACTCGTTTCGATCTCAATTATGCTGGTATGCATTGGAGGAATGAGTTGTAAAAAGAGTTTCCTGGATGAGTATAACCCTTCCAACCAGACTACCGACACTTATTATACCACTGCCGCTGGTTTTGAAAGCCTGGTCACATCATGCTATCCGTTACTGAGAGATATTACTCAGCAAAGAATACTGGAGTTCGCAGGTACTGATGTGTTCGCCGCCACAGGATGGGGTGCGGTATATTACAATCAACCCAACCCGATAGGTAGTGCATATGATCAGTATGATCTTCGGTTAAATGCATCACTTCCCGAGATTCAAACATTATGGGATTTGTTATATCGGGAGATCAACCGTTGTAATACGGTAGTGTCAAGAGCGCCGAATATTCCAGATATGCCGGATACAACAAAGAACAAGAGAATTGCGGAAGCAA
>DASZPW010000397.1:0-1512 GCA_035550155.1 Chitinophagaceae bacterium
TTTTTTATTGAGCAATCTTTGCGGTGTCAAATTTTAAAATCAATAAAAATGAACAAAAGAAAATTAGGTAGCAGCGGATTAGAAGTGTCCGCATTGGGTTTCGGTGCAATGGGTTTGAGCTTTCCAAACGCACCAACAAAAGAAGAAAGCATAAAATTAATTCGTTCAGCAGTTGAACACGGAATTACTTTTTTTGATACGGCACAAGGTTATGCCAATGGCGAAAACGAATTATTGGTTGGCGAAGCACTTGAACCATTTAAAAACGAAGTTGTAATTGCAACAAAGTTTGGGTTTAAAGACGGCAATGTAAGATTGGGTTTAGACAGTCGTCCCGAAACAATAAAAGCCGTTGCCGAAGCATCTTTGAAACGATTGCGGACAGACGTAATTGATTTGTTTTACCAACATCGTTTTGACCCGAATGTGCCGATTGAAGACGTTGCAGGAACGGTAAAAGATTTAATTCAACAAGGAAAAGTAAAACACTTTGGTTTGTCCGAAGCACCTGCCGAAATCATTCGGAAAGCACACGCTGTTTTGCCTGTAACGGCTTTGCAAAGTGAGTATTCAATGTTTTACCGTGAACCCGAAACAAACATCATTTCTACATTGGAAGAATTGGGAATTGGTTTTGTTCCGTTCAGTCCATTAGGCAAGGGATTTTTGACAGGAACAATCAACGGAAATGTTGAACTTGATAAAGACGACATAAGAAATTATTCGCCACGTTTTAGTAAAGGAAACAGAGAAGCAAACCAAGCGTTGGTTGATTTGGTTGTTTCCATTGCGACAGACAAAAATGCAACACCTGCACAAATTGCGTTAAGTTGGTTGTTGGCTCAAAAACCTTTCATCGTTCCAATTCCGGGAACATCAAAATTGCACCGTTTACAAGAAAACATTGGTGCGACAAACGTTTCATTGGCGAATGACGAATTAAACAAAATAAATTCAGCATTGGCAACAATCAAAATAGTTGGCGAACGATATTCAGCACAAATACAAGAAGTGACAGGAAGAAAATAAACAACAACGTAACGACCGACAGAAAAAACGGCTGGTAACAAGGGTTTGGCGTAATGGGGGCTGACGTTCTTCGTATCAACATTATTGCTAAATTTGAACTTTGGTGCTTCGTATCAAGTGCAGTGCTAAAATGCCCCCACTACGCCAAGCCCCGAACCGTTGGCTGTCATTGTAAACGGACAACTCGCTTGACAAGGGAAAACCCATAAATATGACTATGACAACAGATGAACAAATAAGAGTACTCATAGAAAAAACACAAATTAGCGAATTACTCACAAGATATTTTGCTGCAATTGACGACAAACATCTTGATAAAAATATTGTTGTAGGTACTTTTTCTAAAGATGCCAAAATCGTTAGACCTGACGATGTAGAAATTATTGGACACGACAATATATTTGAAGCACACAAGAAAAGTTTTGAGAGATTTAAAGCAACTCATCACTTATTTACGAATTTTCTCATTGACATCAATGGTAA
>DASZPW010000398.1:0-19259 GCA_035550155.1 Chitinophagaceae bacterium
CTTCTTTTTCTATTGTGCGATGAATTTGTTGCGCAAATTCTACCGCATGTTTTCCATCGCCATGAATGCAAATAGTGTCGGCAATGATCGGAATTTTTTTTCCGGTTGTTGCTATTACTGTTTTTTCTTTTATCATTTGCAAAGCCTGTTTCACTGCTGCATCAGCGTTTTCAATCAAAGCTCCGGTCTGTGAACGTGGAGTAAGACTTCCATCTTCCTGGTAAGTACGATCAGCAAAAACTTCGCTGGCGGTTCTCAAACCCAACTCTTTGGCTTGCTGAATAGAATGGCTTCCGCTCAATCCAAATAAAATTAAATGCGAATCAAAATCTTTTACTGCAGCTGCTATAGCTAAAGCAATAGAAACATCTTTCGCAGACATATTATACAAAGCTCCGTGTGGTTTTACATGAAAAAGTTTCGTTCCATAAACTTTCGCTATTGCATCCAGTAATTTTATTTGAGTAAAAACGAGATCATAAATTTCTGAAGCCGTGAGATTCATTTCTTTTCTGCCGAAATTTTCTTTATCCAGAAAAGAAGGATGTGCCCCAATGTGAACATTGTATTGTAATGCCAGTTGAATAGTCTGATTCATTGTAGTTTCATCGCCGGCGTGATAGCCACAAGCAATGTTGGCAGAACTAATAAATGGCATGATCGCAGCATCATTCCCGATGCCTTCTCCCATATCACAGTTTAGATCGATATTCATGAATTTAAAAATTCCTCCAGCCTGAATTTACATGCATTTTGCAGTTGCAGCAAATGTTGTTGCTGCTTCATTAACAATTCTTCGGCTGTTTGCTGATCAGTCATCCGGAAATAAATTCTATCGCCGGCCTTTAATTGTGCAGCTTTTGAGTGATGTGCAGAAATAATATGTGCAATTCTTGGATAACCGCCGGTGGTTTGATGATCAGCCATTAAAATAATGAGTCCGCCATCGGGCAATAATTGTATCGTACCAAAACTTACCGCAGAAGAAACGATCTCTTCATTGGTTAAAGTGTGCAACGGAATATTATTCAGCCGGTATCCCATCCGGTCAGATTGCTGCGTAATGACAAAGGAGGTCATCAAAAAATTATCTTTCGATTCTTTGATCAGCCAGTCCCATTCATGCCCGGGAAGAACCAGTATTTCATTTTCTTTTTCGTTTTCCGGGCTCCATTTCAGATCTGCCTTCCACGGCAGTATCAAAAATTCTTTCTGTCCAAGTATAGGTGAGTAATCAATATTTTCTTTGAAAGATATTTGATCGTTCTTGCGCAAACTTCTTCCCTCGTATCCGCCGATCATTGCCCGCAAATGAGTGCTTTGGCTGCCTAACCATTCATCGGCTTTAATCCCTCCTTTTATAGCCAGGTAAGCCCTTGCTCCCCGATAAGGTTGCTGAAACAGCAATAAGGAATTTTTATTGACAATAAAAGCATGAGAAGAAGGAACGGCATCTCCATTTATTGTTGCAGAAAAATCTGCGCCACTTATCGCTATCAACGCTGGTTGTTCGAATAAAAAAATAGAAGCCGGAAAATGTAATTCAATGGTTGCTTCATTCAGATCATTACCCACAAGCATATTGGCGATGCTTGCGGAAAATTGATCCATCACACCTGCAGGATTAATTCCCAGGTGCTGCCATCCGTGACGCCCCATATCCTGAACGCTATCCAATACTCCTGCTTTGATGATACGAAGACTCATGCCAATAAATTCAAAAATTCATTTTTCCCGATAGGATAAAATTCAACAACATCGCCCGCATTCAATAAAGTTGGATCTTCCCGATAGGGATCAAATAGTTTCAATGGTGTTCTTCCAATAACATTCCATCCACCGGGAGATGTCAATGGATAAATCCCCGTTTGTTTTCCCGCAATAGCAACACTTCCAGCAGCTACTATCTGTGGCTGTGATTTACGAGGTACTGATAATTTTTCATCCAGCGTTCCTAAATACGGGAAACCCGGCAGAAAGCCGATCATATACACACGGTATGTTTGACTGCAATGCAACCGAACGATCTCTTCTTTATCGATTTTTTTTATTTCTGCTATTCGTTCCAGGTCGGTTGCATATTCTTCTTCATAGCAAACAGGGATCTTCATTACTTTAGATGCTGGCGTCTGTGTCCACTGAAATGATTCTAGAAATTTCTCAACCTCTTTTTTGATGTGGTCAAATGCTGTTTCATTTGCAGAAAATCGCTTTTTCAATTTCACCGGATCATAATAAATGCTTAATGAACTGTAAGCAGGAACAGTTTCGATCATTCCAAACAAAGGTTTCTGCAGAAACGCTCTGAACAAATTCAAAACTGTTTCGTTAATATTTTCGTCGATCCTGTTACCGAAATCTATGGTGAGTGCGGCGTCGCCCAAGGGGAAAATACTGTATGAATTTCGTAGTAACATCACGAAAAGTTTTTTGAAGATACGCACTTAACTTTACTGTCAAATGTCCCGACTCAACTGGAACGATAGCATCAATCTTTTATCCAAGCTCACTTTTCGGCGGGCATGGAATGCAACTAAAGTGCTGAGTAGTTATTACCTGAGCAAATGGACCAAAAAACCGGTGCAATGGGGCTACCCGATCTCCATTTCTTTTGAGCCTACCACTTCCTGCAATCTTCGCTGCCCGGAATGCCCCAGCGGATTAAGAGCTTTCACCCGCCCAACCGGAATGTTACAAAAAGATTTTTTCAGCGAAATGATCGATCAGCTTTCAAAAGAGTTATTGTACCTGGTTTTTTATTTCCAGGGCGAACCATATCTTAATCCCGATTTTCTGAATATGGTGCAATATGCATCAGGGAAAAAAATTTACACAGCCACTTCCACCAATGCCCATTATTTGAATGACGAAAATGCTAAGAAAACGATTGAAAGTGGTTTAGACCGGTTGATCATTTCCATTGACGGAACCACGCAGGATGTATATCAGCAATATCGTGTCGGTGGAAATTTGAATAAAGTGATTGAAGGCGCAACCAATATCGTGAAATGGAAAAAGAAACTGAAAAGTAAAACGCCGTTTGTGATTTTTCAATTCCTGGTAGTAAAGCCTAATGAACATCAAATCGAAGATGTAAAAAAATTAGCGAAAGATGTCGGCGTTGATGATGTATGGTTCAAGACCGCACAGATCTACGATTATGAGAATGACCCGAATCATCTTATTCCTTCTATTGACAAGTACAGCCGCTATCGCAAAAAAGGGAATTCCTATGAGTTCAAAGGAAAATTAGCGAATCACTGCTGGCGGTTGTGGCATGACCCGGTGATCACCTGGGATGGGTTGGTAGCGCCCTGTTGTTTTGATAAAGATGCGCAGCATCAATTAGGCGATCTCAAGAAAAAATCTTTTAAAGAGATCTGGAAAAACGGAGAATACACTAAATTCAGAACTCAGCTCTTAAAAGGCAGAAAGAATATTGATATTTGCTCCAACTGTTCCGAGGGTACCAAAGTGTGGAGCAATAATTAAACCTTTAAAAAATTATTATGGAAATTCCATCTTCAATTTCAACACGCATGCAGTACCAGCATAAATCGCTGGTTGATCTTATCGACGGTTTATCTGACGAACAGATCCGTAAACCAATCATTACAGGAAAATGGTCCATTTTTGAAAATATCGTCCATCTCACTACATACCAACATGCGTTCATTGGCCGTGTGAAACAAATTCTGACTGAAAATAATCCACCATTTCACCGGTATTCGGCAGAAACTGATCCCATGTTCCATGACTTTTGCGGTAAAAACTCCCACGAAGTAATGAAAGATCTGCTTGGTACCAGAAAAGATATGGCCGCAGTTTTTCTATCATTTCCCCCAAATGATTATTCAAAAACAGGACAGCACCCGGTTTTTGGTACCATGAACTTATTGCAATGGATGAATTTTTTCCTGCTGCATGAGGCACATCACCTGTTTGCCATTTTCAAACTGTCAGCGGCATTGAAAAATGAAAGCTGACCAATACTACCGGCGTTTCATTTCATCATAGATAGAAGTATAGAAGGAAATAAATCCTTCAAAAAAATTACGGATGGATTGGGTTAGTAGCTTCATACAACAAAACAAATGATTTTTACAATATCTATCAATACCTCAATCAGTAAAAGTGAAATTGTGTATAAATTGAGTTCATCAATCCTGTAATTTCATACATTCATATATCGCAATATTCCGGACATGAATCGTTTTTCCAGATATTCTTTTGTCACTCTTACCGCTTTATTCCTGATTTATACAAGCGCCATCGCTCAATCCCAATACGAGTTTCGTGGAGTATGGATCGCTACAGTAGATAACCTGGATTGGCCGCCAAAAGGAATGGTGGATGTGGACAGTCAAAAAGCTGAATTCATTCGCCAACTGGATATGCACAAAAAAAATGGAATGAATGCAGTGATCGTTCAGGTTCGTCCTGCTGCCGATGCTTTTTATCCTTCTCAATATGAGCCGTGGAGCCAATGGCTTACCGGAACGCAGGGCAAACGACCAACTCCTTACTACGATCCTTTACAATTCATGATCGAAGAAACGCATAAAAGAGGAATGGAATTTCATGCCTGGTGCAATCCGTACCGGGCTGATTTCAAAATTGATTCATCCTCCATTGCACCCACTCACATAACAATGATACATCCCGAATGGTTTTTGACCTACGGCGATAAAAAATATTTTGACCCGGCAAATAAAGATGCGCAAAAGTTTGTGGTTTCCGTGATTCGTGACATGGTGAGTCGTTATGATGTTGATGCCGTGCACATGGATGATTATTTTTATCCTTATCGTATTACCGGGAAAGAATTTCCTGATTCTTTGTCTTATGCAAGATCCGGAAGCACATTAAACAAAGACGATTGGCGAAGAAGCAATGTTGATTCTATTATCAAAATGATCAGTATTGCCATTAAAAAAGAAAAGCCGTGGGTACAATTTGGAATTTCACCATTTAGTGTTTGGCGAAATAAAGACCAGGATCCTGACGGCAGCGAGAGTCATTCAGGTCAGAATAATTATGATGATCTGTATGCAAATATTTTATTGTGGCTAAAAGAAAAATGGATCGATTACGTAGCGCCGCAATTATATTTTGAAATAGGAAACAGCAGAGTGGATTTTGAAAAAATGCTGGATTGGTGGAGCAAACACACTTATGGCAGACATCTTTATATCGGAATTGGGATCTACCGTGCGGCGGGCAATTCCCAGGCTAATTCTCCATGGAAAAATCCGGATGAATTACCTGATCAAATAAAATTAATGCGTCAATACCCGAATGTACAGGGCGGCATATATTTCAGCAGCAAATCATTTTATAAAAACCCAAATGGCTGGAATGACAGTTTGCAGAATAATTATTATAAAGATCCGGCATTGATCCCACCGATGGAGTGGTTGCCAAAGAAGCCGGGGAATTAAAGTTTATATTTCAACTGGATCACTCCGTCTTTAAATTGTTTGCTTTCCAATAATTCCAGTTTTTTAATTTCATTGATACCGGGACAAAGCGGCATTCCTTTTCCTAATATTTTCGGAATAACTGTAACGATTAACTCATCTAATAATTTGCGGTTAATAAAGTCTGCGATCAACATAGCTCCTCCAACCAGCCAACTGTCTTTTTGCTTTTTTTTTAATTCAACTACAACCGGAGCGATATTTCCATTGAAAAATTTTATGACGACATTTTTGAAAGGCTTCAGTTCCCTCCTGGTAAATACATATCCTTCCATATCGCCAAACCATGAATTAAAAGAAACGGCTTGCTCATAAGTTTTTGAGCCCATGATGGCAGCGCCGCAACTTTGAAAAAAAGTGGTCATCCCATAGTCTTCTCCGGACGGTGGATAATCATTCAACCAATCCACTCCGCCTTTTTCATCGGCAATAAATCCATCGAGGCTCATAGCAAGATTACAAATGATCTTTCCCATGTTCCAAATTTACAAATCACAACTCTTAATTACCTTTGCATTCTTAATTTCTGATTATTCATTTTTAATTTAAAAATATGCCTGGCTTTGAACTGTGGGGCGCCGAAGAACGCAAAGAGCTGAATGATGTCCTGGATAATGGTATCCTGATGCGTTATGGCTTTGATACTCCCCGTAAAGGAATCTGGAAAGCGAAAGAACTGGAAGCTGCCATTTGCAAAACGTTCGGCAGCAACTATGCACAGCTTACTTCAAGCGGAACGTCCGCTTTGACTACGGCGCTTTCGGCTTTAGGGATCGGGTATGGTGATGAAGTGATCATGCCGACATTTACTTTTGTTGCAAGTTTTGAATCGTTATTAAGCGTTGGCGCCATCCCGGTTTTGGTGGATGTAGATGAAACATTGACATTAAATCCAGATGCTGTAAGAAAAGCGATCACTCCGAAAACAAAGGCTGTGATGCCGGTACATATGTGCGGCGCCATGGCAGACCTGGATGCATTGCAAACTATTTGCAAAGAACATAAGCTGATCTTACTGGAAGATGCCTGTCAAAGTATCGGCGCTTCTTACAAAGGAAAATTTTTAGGAACTATTGGCGATGCCGGAACTTTTTCTTTTGATTTTGTAAAGATCATCACCTGCGGTGAAGGTGGCGCTATCATGACGAATCGGGAAGATGTGTATATCAAATGTGATGGCTATTCCGATCATGGACATGATCATAAAGGCAATGATCGTGGCGCTGAAACGCATCCGTTCATTGGTTACAATTATCGAATTTCAGAATTACACGCAGCAGTAGGCCTGGCACAAATAGGAAAATTGAATTCATTTTTGGAAACCAATCGTCGCAATCATGCGCAACTGAAAACGATTTTATCACAAGTGCCGGAAATTTCTTTCCGGCATATTCCCGATCCTGACGGAGACAGTTGTACGTTCCTGAGCTGGTTTTTACCAACCGAAGAAATAACAAGAGACGTAGTAAATGAAATGAAGGCGCAAAATATTTTAGCCGGTAATTTCTACTGGTATGATAATAACTGGCACTATATCCGCAAATGGGATCACCTGAAAAACGGCAATACCTTATCAGCCCTGCACCCGGATTATAAAAAAACAATATTGCAGCATGTCAATAAAAATTTTGCTGCCAGCGATGCTGTAATGAGCCGCTGCATTTCTACTGCTATCAGTTTGCTGTGGACAGAAGAACAAATACAAGAGAAAGGTGAGAAGATGGTGAATGCGATACAAAAAGTTTTAAAAAGCCACTCGGTAACTCTATAAGACCATTTTTATTGATCAGGCTTTATTGCATTTGGTTTTTGCTCCAGATAATTGGTGTAATCCAGCGAGCCTAATCTTAGTCGCAGAGGAATTGAAGTGAATTTTTCAAATCTGAATTCCTGCCTGCAAAAATATCCGAGAGTTTGTGTATAAAATTTCGGAGAAATACTATACATCAAGTTGGGCTGTTGCCATTTATTCGTTGATTTTTTGGGCACAGCAAGGGTGTATTGAGAAAACCGGAATTGCGGAATGCTGTTTTTTACAAATTGCGGGGCGTACTGGTAATCCCATCTTGCCTGATCGTAATTCATTTTCCCTATAAACTGTTGAATAGTTTTAGGTTGTTGAAATACCTTTTGAGCATTCAAAAAAATTGGATAAGAATAAATAAATAACACAACAATTATTTTAAGACTTCGTTGCGCCATCCTTATCGGTTTTGTCTCTAAATTTACGGCATTATTTTTGTTAATCGACCGGTTTTTTTAAAATTTTATTACCGGTCTTTAGAACCAGAGAATGTGATTATGGCGCTAAGTCAGAACCTACAACAGAAACTGTTACAGAAATTGTCGCCCCAGCAGATTCAGCTGATGAAACTGCTGCAGGTGCCTACTGCCAACCTTGAAGAACGAATCAAGGAAGAACTGGAAGAAAATCCTGCATTAGAATTAGATGAAGAAAAACATGATGAAAATGCCGATGAGTTAAAAGATGAATTCACTGAAAATGGAGAAGAGGAATATGAAGAAGCAGATGGAAGCGAAGATGAATATGAAAACATCGATATCAGCGAATATGTTCAGGACGGCGATGATGATGTGGCGGACTATAAACTAAAAGACGAAAATTACCCTGAAGATGATGAAAAAAAAGAATTGCCTTATAAAAGTGAAACAGGTTTGTACGACCTGCTGCGTAACCAGCTGGGATTATTGAAACTGGAGACAAAAGAACAAAAGATCGCTGAGCATATAATCGGAAGTATTGATGAGGACGGTTATTTAAGAAGAGAGACATCTGCCATCGTGGATGACCTGGCTTTTCGTCAAAACATTTCTGCCACAGAAGATGAAGTTGAATCCGTTATACATCGCATTCAGCAATTTGATCCACCGGGTGTAGCTGCCCGCAATTTGCAGGAATGTTTGCTACTGCAATTGCAACGGCAAAAAGATGAAGGAAAAGATGTCCAGATCGCCATGCTGGCAATACAAAAATATTTCGATGAGTTTACGAAAAAGCATTATGAAAAAATTCAAAGGGGACTAAACCTTACTGACGATGACCTGAAAGATGTGATGCAGCAGATCATTCACCTGAATCCTAAGCCCGGAGGTACCGTTGGAGAGATCAATAAAGCTGAAAGTTATGTGGTACCCGATTTTTTTATTTTTAACAATGGAGGCAAACTTGAGCTCACGTTAAATTCCCGCAATGCACCGGAGCTACGCATCAGCGAAGGTTATAGAGATATGCTCAAAGAATACGACAGGGGCGCCAAAAAAGATAAGCGGCAAAAAGAAGCCGTGATTTTTATAAAACAAAAAATTGATGCGGCTAAATGGTTTATCGATGCTATTAAGCAAAGACAGCAAACATTGATGAACACCATGTCTGCAATCATGGAGCATCAAAAAGAGTTTTTCCTGACCGGAGATGAAACTACTTTAAAGCCGATGATATTAAAAGATATCGCCGAAAAGACAGCATTGGATATTTCAACCGTCAGCCGTGTTGCCAACAGCAAATTTGTTCAGACAGAGTTTGGAACCTACCGGTTGAAATTTTTCTTCAGCGAATCATTAAGTACCGATAGTGGCGAAGAAGTTTCAACGAGAGAAGTGAAAAAAATACTCAGCGATTTCATTGAAGCGGAAAATAAAAAGAAACCATTGAGCGATGAACGACTGACTGAACTCCTGCAGGAAAAAGGGTATAATATTGCCCGGCGAACGGTGGCAAAATACCGGGAGCAATTAAATATTCCTGTTGCCCGTCTCAGGAAGGAACTCTGAATTATTTCATGAAACCAAATTGCCTACACATTATTTATTCGCTTTTTCTCCTCCATTCTTTTGCTGCGGCCCAAACTATTCCTGTCAATGAAAGTCAGTTCCGTTTTTATTCTTTTGTAAAGCCATCAATTGATCAGATCACAAACAGTAAAGAGCTTGCCGTTCTTTATCAAAAACTTTATTCATTAAAAAAAGCTGACAACAAGGTTGTTTCTATTGTTAATATCGGCGACTCACATCTGCAGGCTGATTATCTTACTTCAATCGTAAGAAAAAGTTTACAAAGTTTTTTCGGAAATGCAGGGCGTGGGCTTGTTTTTCCTTATCAATTAGCTCAATCAAATGCGCCACCCGATATTGGTAGCTTTTCAAACAATACCTGGCAATTCAATCGTTTGGCACACCCGGAAATTCCCATCGCCTCCGGCATTTCAGGATATTGTATTCAAACAACGGACAGCATGGCTACCATAAATATATTTTTGAAAAAATCAGATTCAACCGGAACAAATTCGTTCGATCATTTAAAAATATTTTCCAACAATTCTGATTGGCTGCTGCAGGCAGATAATAACAATGAACCTATTCTTATTAATAAAGATGATACCGATTCTTCGGTTTATAAAGAGATAGTACTTGAACATGCAGCAGACAGTTTTTCTATTGCCTCCCTTCCATCAGGATCGTTAAAAGAATTTTACGGCGCTTCGCTTGAAAATTCAAATACAGGAATAATTTACCATACAATTGGTGTCAATGGTGCTACTTATGATAGTTATAATAACGCTCCATTATTCTGGCAACAATTACCTGCATTGAAAGCCGACCTGTATATTATTTCTCTTGGTACCAACGAGGCTCAAAAGATCGGTTTGGATCAAAAAGTTTTCTTACAACAGGTTTCTTCATTTTTAGAAAAGCTAAAAGCTACTTCGCCGAATGCATCGATCATCATCACTACTCCCGCTGATGATTTTTACAGAAGACGGCGACCTAATATAATGTTGAAACAAATTGCTGCATCATTAGCCAACTATTGCAATAAAAACAAGATACCGCTCTGGGATCTTTATCGCATCACCGGCTCATACGGATCTGCATACAAATGGCTGCGAATGGGATTGATGAATAACGATCGGGTGCATTTCAACAATGAAGGTTATAGAATTCAAGGCACTCTTTTATTTAATGCACTTGCAAAAGGATACAACAACTACATAAAATCCCGCAATTAAAACCGTAAATAGATCGGCATTACGGGTTCAGAGGATTTGAAGAAACCATAGAGCAAAACAAATACAAAGAAAATTCCAAGATAATAGACCAACGGTATTTTTTTAAATCTCCCGATCACCCGATCTGCCAGGTCATCCGGGATGGAGTGAAGCAAATAAGCCAGCAACATCAATGCTAGCACTGGTTTGTAATTATTAAAGAAAGCTCCCCAAACTGAAAAATCAAAGTCATGCAGTATCTGGTGGATCATATCGCCTGCAGTAGAAAAATCAGCCGATTTGAAAAATATCCAGCAAAAACAAACAAAATGAAAAGTGATCAGAACAGAAAATGCATTAATAAGAGATGAATTTTCTACCGGCTTAAATAATGTCTCGGTTTTTTGTTTCCAGATTTTATGAAATGCCAATGCTACGCCATGCAAACCTCCCCACACTATAAAATTCCAACTGGCACCATGCCATAAACCACCCAGTAGCATCGTCAGCATCAGGTTGATATAAGTTCTTATCACTCCTTTCCTGTTTCCGCCAAGCGGTATGTAGAGATAATCTCTCAGCCATGATGACAGTGAAATATGCCAGCGTCGCCAGAACTCTGTGATGTTTTTACTTTGATACGGAGATTTAAAATTCGGTGGAATTGTAAAACCCAGCCATTTAGCAATCCCGATCGCTACATCGCTGTAGCCACTGAAATCACAATAAATGACTACGGCATATCCATAAACAGCAAACAAACATTCCAATCCCGTATATCTTGATGGATCATCAAAAACATAATCAACAAAATTTTGAGTAATGAAATCAGAAATGATCAGCTTTTTAAATAATCCGGAAACGATCAGGTAAAATCCTTTGGCAAAATCATTTTCGCTGATCACATAGGGTTTGTTGATCTGCGGAATAAAATCTGATGCACGGACAATGGGACCCATCACCAACTTGGGAAAGAACGAGAGGAATAAAAGATAATCCGTGAATTTTTTTACCGGAACAAAATGCCCACGGTACACATCAATTGTGTAACTGAGATTTTCAAAAGTGTAAAAGGATATACCGACCGGCAGTAAAATGTTCAACGGGTTAAAATGTGTTTTCAGCAGATCGTTGCAGGTAGCAATAAAAAAGTTGGTGTACTTAAAATAAACCAGCAGCCCAAGATTGAAAATAATGCTGCCGACCAGCAACAATTTTTTCTTTCTTGTATTTTGCTGCCGGTAAATAGCATTCGATAAAAAATAATCAACGATAGCCGAGAGGATCACGAACACTACAAAAAATCCGCTGGCCTTGTAAAAAAAGTATAAGGAGAAAAAACAAAATAAATATTTGCGGGCCGGGAAATTGTTACGTAAGACATAATATGCCGAAATGAAGATGGCAAAGAAAAATACAAAGAAGCCATTGTTGAACAGAAGAGGATTCTTCGGATCATATAAAAACTGCCTGAAAAATGCTTCAAAATCAAACATAATTGCTGGCTTGCGGCTTAATTATTTTTTTGTTCGGGTAAATTTTTCATAATCATTCATGATCGCCTGGAAAAAATATTGTCCCAATATCTCAGCGCCTCTGAAATTCGGATGCACATAATCTTTATTTGCCAGGGATGGATTTTGTGAGGCCCATTGAACAATGGAATTCGTGCCTCCCATCGATTCAAACTGGTTATAAAAACTGCTGCCTGTTTCATACGCCAGCAATGCCTGCGCTTTCACCAATGAATCAATTCCTACAGCGGAGCGATACTGATCTCCATAACGAAATGCCCTGTCAGCAGTACTCACCAGAAGAAAATCGCTTTCCGGGAAACAGTTCTTTATTTTCTTAATTATCGGCATCAGCGTTCTTGCATACCAGCTGAAATTTTTATCATATGGACGAAACAGAAGATTCACTCCATACTGAAAAATGATCAGGTCATACGGGTTTTCAGCAGCAATCGATCTTAAAAATGAAGAATCGATTCTTGCAAATTCAATACCCGTGATTCCCCTGAATGAAAAATTATCCAGTATTATTCCTGATTCCGATTCGAAAGAAATCCCATAAACCGGAAGTTGTGCTTCAGCCACAGAAAGTTTTAGAGAAGTATTCCTGCTTTTATCCAGCACAATCCGGTTAAACAGATTATCAGCATGAATCGTCACCGGCAAATTATTCACAGTGATGTTTGCCGGGTGTGACAGATAGCCGCACAGCAGGCTTTTCTCGATGATCGCTGCAGTGTCCTTAACTGTTCGATCTTTCATCTGCACCCAATCTCCGTTACTGCGAAATGTATGTCCTGAAATATATAAACGACTTTTATCACCATCCGTTTTAAAATTTTCATCCTGCCATCCGCCGGAATAATTATCAGTGACCGTGGTTCTGAATTGAGATACCTGCGAAGTGATCGGCACAAAGCCCACACCGCTGCCGCCAAAGATTTGTTGCAATAATTTTCTCAGCGTTTGAGTCAGCAGATCGCCTTCAATCATACTATCGCCGAAATAAGCGATACGGATCTTCTGTTTTTTCCCATTCTTCAGATCGTATAACTTTTTTATAAACCGCTCCAATGCCACAGCGTTGGTGTCTACATTGAAATTGGTGATGAGATGACCGGTTTGATAAAGATCAAAATCACTGATTTTATCTTTTAGCGGAATAGTGATCGTTTGAAGCGATGATGTATCGGTATTGGATAATGAGTCGGTTTCATCAAAATCATCTGGCGGATATTTTGGTGTGATATCTGATATGAGATTGACCCTCCTGGCGGGCATCCATTTCCAATCCAGTGCAGCTGCAAGCACCGAAGCCAGCAAATAAATTCCTGTGGCAAATACCACGAAGAGAAGAACTCGTCGGTTAGCGTTCATGTTCAGAGCGTCTTACTGGGTTCGGATAATTTGTTTTTACGTATTGCAGATAAAATTCTTTGTTTCCAAACGTCAGGAACTTCAGAATATTTTGCTTTGCTGATCGCATCGATCCATAATTTGTAGTTCATGTTGCCTTTCAGTTTTGAATAAAATCTTTTTCTGGTCATCAGGCGGCAAAAATCGATATATGAACTTGTATCATCAGGATATTGTTTGTACCTGGTTTTTATTCCCCTTGTTTTTAACAAATTATTTTTTCCTACAATCCCGAAATGATTATGCAGCAACCTGCAGTTGCGGCTGGTGCCCGAGGATGATTCAATAATGGCGATACCTAAAATGACCGAAGCAGGAATTCCATACACTTCCTGCAGGGAATCTGCGAGGCCTGAATAGTTCCGGACATATTTGGATTGGGCGGATACAGAGTGAAAAGCACTGAAAAAGAACAGGAATACCAAAAACCTGCTAATGAACTTTATAGTAATTGGATGGTTTCGTTTCATAAAAATATTGCTCTTTCCCAGGTAAGGTTTTTCATTCAAGGTAAATATACTAAATCGGTTTCCTTTTTAATAATCCTTTATTTTGCAGGAAATTTCACGAAGTATTATGACTACCCGGCTGGCAGTAGATGAGCAACATGAGTTGAAGGAGATGAATATTCCTGATATGCCAAAACAACCAAAAGTATTGAGCATTGCAGCTAAAATCATTTCGGTTATTCTGCACCCTTTATTTATTCCGGTTTATGTTGTGTGGTTTCTTTTGTATGTACAACCTTATTATTATGCCGGTTTCAGTGATTGGGATAAATCTAAGATCCTCATCTCATCAATCTTAATGTACACTTTTTTTCCGCTGGTGACAGTTGGTTTATTAAAAGCATTGAAATTTATTGATTCTGTTTTTTTAAAAACACAAAGGGACCGCATCATTCCGTACGTTGTTTGCGGCATATGGTATTTCTGGATGTGGTATGTATGGCATAATCTTCCGGATATACCCGTAGTACAGGTGAAATTCGGGTTTGCCATTTTTTTGGCATCCAGCATCGGGTTGATCGCAAATATTTATATGAAAGTAAGTATGCATGCGCTGGCTGCCGGCGTGTTAATGGTCTTTATGCTGACATTGGCATTTGCACAGGCATTGGATTCCGCACTGTATCTCACAATCGCACTATTGATCGCAGGGCTCAGTTGCACTGCCCGGCTTATAGCTTCTGATCATTCACCAAAAGAAGTTTATACAGGTTTGATCATCGGGATCATTTCACAATTGATATCAAACTGGCTGGCCTGATCTGTTACCACAACATTTCTTACCTTACCCGCTCAAAATTGCTTGCTATGTTTCGTTCCAAAATTGCGGGTATCGGGATGTACGTTCCTAAAAATGTGGTGACCAATAATGATCTGAAAAAATATATGGACACCAGCGATGAATGGATACAGGAACGCACTGGCATCAAAGAAAGAAGATTTGCCGACCGAACCAATGAAACAACGACAACGATGGGAGTAGAAGCTTCGAAAATCGCAATTGAAAGAGCCGGCATTACAATACAGGATATTGATTTCATCATCTTCGCTACACTTTCTCCTGATTATTATTTTCCTGGTTGTGGTGTCTTATTGCAAAGAGAGATGCTGATGAAGAATATCGGAGCCCTGGATGTAAGAAACCAGTGCAGTGGTTTTGTATATGCACTCAGTGTTGCCGATCAATTCATCAAAACAGGCATGTATAAAAATATTTTAGTCGTAGGGGCAGAGAAACATTCTTTCGGTTTGGACTTTAGCACCCGTGGAAGAAATGTGTCTGTTATTTTTGGCGATGGTGCCGGAGCAGTAGTATTACAACCATCCGAAGAAACAGATAGCGGATTATTAAGTACGCACTTGCACAGCGATGGAACCAATGCAGAAATATTGGCAATGTACAATCCCGGAACGCATGCCAATCATTGGGCAAAAGAGCATAAGCTTGCAGACTTTAACGAAAGTGAAATAGGAGATATGTTCATGAGTCATGCTATGATCGATAAAGCACAGAACTTTCCCAATATGGATGGACCTTCTGTTTTTAAAGTGGCAGTGGAAAGGTTTCCCGAAGTAATAATGGAAGCATTGAATGCGAATGGATTTCAAACTTCTGATCTTAAGTTGTTGATTCCACACCAGGCTAATTTGAGAATTTCCCAATTTGTGCAACGTAAATTAAAGCTGAGGGATGACCAGGTTTATAATAATATTCAGAAATATGGTAACACAACTGCTGCATCCATTCCCATTGCACTTTGTGAAGCCTGGGAGGAAGGAAAAATCAAAAAGGGAGATCTGATCTGTCTTGCTGCATTCGGAAGTGGCTTTACCTGGGCCAGTGCATTATTGAAATGGTAAATTCAACCCGACAAGTGCAACTTTCTTAAAATAAAAAAGTCTATTCACCGAAGTATTGATCGAATGAAAATAATTTTCCTGATAGCAATTCTTTTTTTTAACCAATTTATGATACATGCCCAGGATAGCTGGACAATCAAATGGAATAAAAAAACTGTTCTCGTTACTAATAAAGAAGACGAAGTTGCCAATAGCCGGAAAATAAAACCTTCGGCCTGGAAAAAGAACGGAAACCTGGAGATCATTTATAAAGAAGCCGAACCTGATACGGTTTTATGGCACTCATTCCTCCTTTTTGACGAAGCAGATCATCAATTACTCTCCAAAGAAAAAACATTGTATGCTAAAATATCAATATCACTACTCCGAAAATTATTTGCAGGGAAAAAACAAATAAAGATTTATACTATCGTTTCTCCACGTAATCCAAAATTTGCAGTTAGAATGCGTAGAGTACATTTGTGTACCTTGCAAATTACCCAATGAACAAAATATTATAATTCTATACTCTTAAAAATTAAAAGTCCTGCCAGTTATTTGAGTATTTCAAATCATACCCTCTCTTCTTTCTTATTTCCTGCCAGCTTTTATAAGGAAGTTTATATCTCTTGTCATAAAAATATTCTCCCCATCGCCAAAAGTATAATGGGTTTTTCGAAAATAAACGATAAACAATTGCATCGCTATTGCCGGGATGAGTATCACTAAATATTTTTATAAGATGCGGGTTTAAATTATACAATCTTTGCTTAAAAGGGATCTCTGTAAATGTAAAGCTCCCATCTCCGTTGCTATAACGATAATAATTTTCATTAAATATAAATCCGAACAACCCTTTAAGAGGAAGAATATTGGAAATAAGCATGAATAGAATTATTCCTATTAACCACCATTTAATCTCTTTTTTCTTTTGCATTTTAAATTTTTCAAGATTCTTTATTAATTACAGGGGCCGTGGCTGATTGGAGCATGAAACGTTCCTATTTCAATATTCGCTGATTCCCGGCTATAGTTATCCTTCATTTACTTTGATGCTATATACAATCCATTTACGTCGGTTGGTCTTCAAGTTAAAAGAATTATTAGCCCTAAGACTACCGGCTGACAAGCAGATAAGATGAAACTTGTCCTAACTTCGGTTGTTATTGTGATAACTAAATCAGGAAGGCTTTGGTAATCGAATGCCAATAGCATAAAATGTACTATTTCTCCTTCTGATATAGTAAGACTTTAAAAGTCGTATTTAACCAAACTAATATTTTTTATAATTCTATTTTTAAAAAAATTATAGACAGCTTGTGTCCATTCGCCACTTAAAGATTGAATACCGGCATTTATTAGCTCATTCCTACTGATAGGGGTTTGCCAGGTTATCACAATATCCAGCGGATCCTTTTTTTGAGCAATCCTTACTCCTTCCTTCGTATAAAGAAAAATGTATGTTGAAGGATAAACATAAGGCTTGTCCGACACGGTATTTATATATCTTTTTGCAGGCATCGGTAAGTCTTTCAAAAGACTGTCGAGTGGTTTTCCAATGTAAGAATTTTTACGAGCAATCATATAATTTCTTACATACGCTACGGTATCGTTATTCACCTCTTTTAACCGGGCAGAAACTTTTGTTTCATTTTGAGCCATAAGAAATTGGGCAAAAACAAAAACACCAAAGTTGAAATGAATTTATTTTTCATATACTTTCTTATTTATTATTATAGACAATCAGCATTTTCAAATAAAGGATCTCCATATGAATTAAGAACCGGAGATCCATTTTCCATTTTTATTTTGAGTCCTATTTTTTTAAAAGTATCAGAGTTGACATTTGCTTTCACTATCGTTATCCCAGCTTCCTTTTTCATCAAATAAGCTGTTGCTCTTTCATAAGCTTCTTGTTCCGTGTATCCTTGATCCCCTAAAGTTGCTACAATAATGAGCATATTCCTGCCAATGTTTTTGTTTGATAGTGTAAAGTCCATCCTTAAATTTTCAATACTTCAACAGAGCATTCAAAAATTTAAAAAATTTTGGAAAAATATTTGATAAAGCCAAGAAAACGTTGCCTATCCGTATTGCCTGGGCAACATTCAAATTCAAAAAATTCGGGAGCATAAAACTCAGAAATACTCTGATGAGATTTTGTCATAATTATTAAATCTTTTGAAACGGCATCGCTAATAGTACAATGTGCAAATTCCCCTGAAGTAGGACAATATATTTCATCTTTTTCGAAATGTTTTAAAGTCCAAATTTTTTTTTGTTTCATTACCCAGAAAACAGAATCCTTAATCTGTTTTGGTACAACAGCAACATCTAATGAATAAGGCTTTTCTTTATTAATCGCATTAGAATTAATTATATAAAGGTATTTACGAGCATGAGATTCATTTTTATTAATCCCCAACAAAAAATATTCAATTACTGAACGTTTTGATGAATTATAAACCGAATATCCAATAACAAAATCATTTTCTTTTTGTATTGATAACAAAATTGAATCTTTAGGTGAAATTTCAATGGAGTTGTTATTTACTTCTATTATTATCTTTTTCAACTTTTGTGCGGAACTACACAACATACAAAAGGTAGAAAAAAATAATACTATAATATTTTTCAATGACATCCTGTTTTCATATTTAGATTATGAGAATCATAATTATACAAAGTACTCGGATAGTTTGTCAAGTAAAATGGAGCATGAACAGAAGTATCTTTTGCCATTAGGTTTATCGCAAAAATAGACAAGCTATCACTTCTTGTAGAAAAAGCTTGACAATCTTGTAATCCACCCCAAGTTATTCCATTATAAATTGAATCTCGCAAAGTAGCAGATATACTAAAATTTGGATATAATGAGGAACCAATAGCATTATGGACGGACCGAGAAAAAAAATGAGTAAGCTTACAAATATTGTGCTAAATTGTTTATTTTAAAATTGAAAATTTTCATCTGAAGTAATAATATTCCCGAGATTCACCAATTTTTTCTGGAGAAAATTTATTGTTGCTCAGAAAAAGATATTTGCTTTTAAATGCAATTATTCCATAATCCTTTCGATAAACATATTCATTATAAAAATTTAAAGTGCAATCTGAGCAATCAAAAGGCCAACGGAAAAAAATATAGTCATTCCCTTTCTTTTTTAATGAGAAAATTTTGCCGTTTGGCATCACTTTGACGTTCCCTGGAATATCAGGAAGAGGAAGACTATCTTGAACCCAGCTATAGATAGGTGCAATCTTTGCCTTAGTATTGATAATAGTCTGGTTCGTTTGTAAAATATTAAGTTGATCAAAATCCAGGAGATTAAAAAATTCAACAACAATTACACCGGGAATATATTGATATGTTTTTCCATCGTGCAAAATCAGGCTATCGAATATATTTGTAGTTGCACCATGGAAAATGCCTCCTATAACATCAATTCTAGACAGCATATCAGCATTTAATGTAGGTATAATAGTGCCCTTGAC
>DASZPW010000399.1:0-2652 GCA_035550155.1 Chitinophagaceae bacterium
TCCAATATTCATACTAAGCGCTAAAATTAAAATTCCAAATTCCAGCCAGGCAGTGCTAACCGGATTTTGGAATCAGGAATGTGATACCGGTATTTATTTTTTCACCGGTGCTTTTTCAGCAACCACTTTGCCTTTGTAGTACAATTTTCCTTCGCTAACATGGGCACGATGACGAACATGTGTTTCGCCGGTAGTTGTATCGGTGCTCAATGTGGAGGCAACAGCTTTATAATGTGTTCTGCGTTTGGCGCTGCGTTGCTGGCTGTGTCTGCGTTTCGGATTTGGCATAGTAAAAAATTTATTTTTCTAAATCAATTATCAAGGTCTTTGAATTTTTCCAATCCTTTCCAGATGGGGTTGGAACTATCTTCTTTTTTTACATCCAATTTTTTGAGCATTTCCATTGCTTCAGGATTGCAATAGGGGCCATCCATATTTTCATAACTGCAGGTCTTATGCATCGGGATGCTGAGATTGATGAATTCATAGATCCAATTGGATACATCAAGATGGCTGTCGCCACGTCCGATGTAATACACATCCGGATCCAGTTCTTCTTCATTCATGATCTCAGGTTCTTCCACCATTTTTACGGTGATGTTAAACTCATCCCACAATTGAAGCGGAAGATCATTGTTGCAGCGGTCACAAACAACTTCCAAACTGCCTCCGATCTCGAACTTCAAAAGCATGAACCCATTCTTCTTATCCAATGTAAGTTTTACATTGGATTTGCAATTTTTGAAATCCTGGTGCTGAAATTGCTCAAAGAACTTGTCAGTGATCTCATAGTCGAACTCATGAACGCCGGGTTTCAGTCCCACAAATGCTATTTCAAATTCCCTTCGAAAGTTCATGACTCAACTTTTTACCCTAAAATTATTCAGGGACGCAAAGGTAGGGGAATAATGCCGAAATTCGGGGCTTAATTTGGATTATTTTGAGCCGGCCGATGTAATTTAACGGCTTGATTTGAAGATATTTAAAATCTGAACACTTGCAAAAATTATTGTCCCGCTTGTTTACCCGGCTAATGAAGAGTTGGAGTTGGGTATTTCTGATCATATTGACGATCGCCATCAAATGGCTATCATTTTATCCTGAATGGGTAGAAAAAAATTATTCTTTGGGAATTTACCCGGTGATCTCAAAAGTGCAGCGATTCCTATTTGGATGGATCCCATTCAGTCTTGGAGATGTCTTTTATGCATTTCTGATCCTCGTGATTCTTTTTAAAACATTCCAGTTTTTCAAACTGGTATTCGGAAAAAAGATTACCCGCAGTTATTTTATTGCGGGGTTGCAGCAGTTGATCTTCTTTTTTCTTTTTCTTTATGTCGTCTTCAACCTTTTGTGGGGATTGAATTATAACCGGAGCGGGATTGCCGCCCAACTGAAATTGGAAGTAAAACCTTACACTGTTTCTGACCTGGATACATTAACGTCGATCCTTGAGAATCGTTTGAATCAATACGCAGATTCAGTTAATGGACCGGGAAGAAAATTTTTGAATAAAAAGAAAAATTTGTTTCATGAAAGTTACGAAGCATATAGAAGTGCTGTGCGGCAATTTCCATTTTTAAACTATGAAATGCTTTCTATTAAGCCATCTATTTTCAGTTATGCCGGAAATTATCTCGGTTTCCAGGGTTATTACAACCCTTTTTCCGGTGAAGCCCAGGTGAATACTACCATACCAACCTTTTTAGAACCTTATGTGGCTGCACATGAAATGGCGCATCAAATAGGTTATGCCAAAGAAAACGAAGCCAATTTTGTTGCATTTCTTGCATGCAGGTCGTATGCTTCCAATGAATTCCGGTATTCACTTTATTTCAATATGTACCTCTATGCTTTCGGGGAGTTATATCGAAGAGATAGTGTGCAGGCAAAACGGTATCGGGAACTTTTACGGCCCCAGGTAATTCAGGATATTAAGGAATTAAACGGTTTTTATAAACAATATAAAAATCCCATTGAGCCGGTCATCATGTGGTTTTATGGTCATTATCTGAAAGCCAATAATCAACCGGCAGGAAAACTAACTTACGATGAAGTGGTATTGTGGCTGATCGCTTATTACAAGAAATATGGTAATGAGAAATTATAACACTAATTAAAACGAATTACACGAAAAAAAAATCTCTCGGTTAAATATTTAGCGTAATTAGTGTTCTTTGTGTAATTCGTGTCTAAAACTTATTCTTCCACATCATGCTTTCAACCGGCTTATCAGGTTGGCCGCTGTATTTGGCATCTTTCTTTTGATTATACTTTGTTTCAATTTCTCCTTCCACCGGGAAATAGATCAACTGGCCAACAGGCATTCCTTTATATATTTTGACTGGCTGTTTTACTGAAATTTCTAAAGTCCAGTGTCCGCAAAAACCTACATCACCTTTGCCGGCAGTAGCATGAATGTCGATCCCCAAACGTCCGGTTGAAGATTTCCCTTCAAGGAACGGAACATGGGCATGTGTCTCCGTGTATTCTTCGGTAACACCAAGATAGAATACATGCGGCTGCAATACAAAACCTTCATCCGGTATCTCAAAGTGCTCTATCGTATTATGCTTTTTGGCATCCAGCACTTCATCTTTGTATTTTGCCAGCCATTTGCCCAAATGCACATCATAGGAGTTACTGCCGAGG
>DASZPW010000400.1:0-11271 GCA_035550155.1 Chitinophagaceae bacterium
AAAAAATAAAAAAATAAGCTGTGAAAGAAACTGCTGCTCATTTTATTGCTAAAAGCACTATCAAAGCTGCCGACAAAGAACACCGGCGCAAGATCAATTTCAATATCGGAAAATATAATGCTGCAGTAATCCAGGGGAAGCTTCAATTTGAAGACCTTCATTCAGCAAGAGAAAAAGCCAAGAATCTTAAGTGGAGAGTGATGGAGAAACTGGATTATTATTTAGAAACATTTGAAAAAAATATTTCCGCCCGCGGCACCAAAGTGATCTGGGCAGAAAATGTAACACAGGCATTAGAAGAAATAGGAAAAATCTGTGCAGCCAAAAATTGCAAGACGCTGGTGAAAAGCAAGAGCATGGTGACCGAGGAAATCCATCTGAATAAATTTTTGGAAGAAAATGGAATTGAAAGCGTAGAAACAGATCTTGGAGAATATATTCAACAACTGGATGGAGAGCCACCGTATCATATTGTGACGCCGGCGATGCATAAGAGTAAAGAAGATGTTGCAAAATTATTTGCCGATAAATTGGGAACCGATCCCAAAGCCACGCCGGAACAATTGACACTGATCGCAAGATCGATACTGAGAGAAAAATACATACAGGCAGAAATAGGAGTGACGGGAGCCAATTTTATTATCGCTGACATCGGAGCCATTGCCGTAACAGAAAATGAAGGTAATGCCCGGTTAAGCAGCGCCTGGCCTAAAACACATATTGCAATCGTTGGAATTGAAAAAGTAATTCCTACTCTTACTGATCTTTCATTGTTTCTTCCCTTATTGGCAACTTATGGAACGGGACAAAGAGTTACAGTGTACAATTCAATTATTGCAGGCCCGAGACAAGAAAATGAACCCGATGGCCCCGAAGAAATGTATGTGATCTTGCTTGACAATGGAAGAACAAACATTTTAGCTAATGAAAAAGTAAGAGAAAGTTTATACTGTATCCGTTGCGGCGCTTGTTTGAATGCTTGTCCTGTTTATAAAAATATTGGAGGGCACACGTATGAAGCCACGTACAGCGGCCCGATCGGTTCTGTCATTACCCCGCATTTGAAACAACTCGGCGAATGGAAACACCTGAGCTACGCTTCCTCACTATGTGGTAATTGTACGGAAGTGTGTGCCGTAAAAATTAATCTACATGAATTATTGCTGGAAAACCGTCATGAATCCGTAGAACAAGGATTCAGTTCTTTTGCGGAACGCATGGCATGGAAAGGATGGAAGCAGGCAATGCTTCATCGAAAATTAATGAATTCCGGAACCAGCAGGGTCAAAAATTGGGTGGTGAATACTTTGGTAAAAGGATGGAAAGAACATCGCAGCGAAATGGAGTTCCCGAAAAAATCTTTCAATCAAATGTGGAAGGAAAAACAGCGGGATAAATAAAAACTGCTTAAATCAATTACATTCCTTCCGTTTCCGGTTGCTCACTTGCAGGAATTGCTTTGAATGCTTTGTTCACAAGGTAAACTCCAAACAATGCCACCAATCCGCCAATACCAATAAACACACTCATCTTTTCATGCAACAATAACCAGCCCAATACTACAGCAACAACCGGGTTTACATAAGCATAAATGGAAGTTTGTTCGGTTGACAAACGTTGCAATGCATATAAATAGCAAATGAAACTTAAAATAGAACCAAAGAGAATCAGATAACCCAGAGCTGCCCATGATTGCCAGGGAATAGCTTTAATGGGTATTGAATTGCCGGTAAATTTTGTAAGAGTAACCAGCGCAATTCCTGATATCAGCATTTGTAATCCCAGGCTGAAATAAGGATTAAAGGTTGCCACATGTTTTTTTGTATATAAAGTTCCAAATGCCCAAGACCATGTTGCGACGATAGAGACAAGAATTCCAAAACGGAAATCGGCATTCAAAAAATCATGGAAATGTTCATAGAAAATAATGCAAACACCACCAAAGCCGAGGATGAACCCAATGATTGCTTTGTTGGGGATTTTGGCAGCGGAAAATAATCCGATCACAACCAGCCAAAGTGGAAAGATGGCGCCGATGATAGAACCAAGTCCTGCCGAAATATATTGAACTCCCCAGGTGCTGAGCCCGTTACTCAAAACAAAATTCAGAATGCTTAATACAATCACAGATCGCCACTCTTTTCCTTTCGGAAGACGAAATCCCCTGGCAAGAAAATAAAGGACATAGATGGTTCCTGCGATCAATTGCCTGATTCCGGCCAATTGTAAGCCGGGCATTCGTTTCACTCCTTCTTCCGATGCCAGCCAGGTAGTGCCCCAAAAAAAGCAAACCAATGCTAATGCAAAAATCGCTTTTGTCTTTCCTCCTTTTTTGTGAATGGTAAGTGGATTGAGTACCGATAATTGTTTGAATGAATCACCGGTCTGCGATAAAATTTTCAATAGATCAAAACGAGACATGAGAATTTTTTATGGTACCAACCCCGGTAATTCTTATCATCGTCCCTTGCGTCGCACTCTTCAGCTGCAATAATTCTATTCAGCTTTTCATGAATCGTCAATCGTCAGTCGTGAATTTTAATTAGCAATAAAGCAATTTGTTTTATCTCCTGACTCCCGACTCACAACTCACGGCTCACTTCATCAATGCTTAAAATGTCTCATTCCTGTCATCACCATCGCCAGGTTATTTTTCACACAATACTCAATTGAATCTTTATCACGAACTGAACCTCCCGGTTGTATGATCGCAGTAATGCCGGCTTCATGTGCTAAACTCACACTATCACTGAATGGGAAGAATGCATCGCTTGCCATCACAGCGCCATGCAGATCGAAATTGAATTGCTTCGCTTTTTCAATAGATTGCCGTAAAGCATCAATACGGCTGGTTTGTCCGCAGCCCTTTCCGATCAGTTGTTTATTTTTCACCAATGCAATGGCGTTTGATTTTAAATGCTTGCAAACGAGGTTGGCAAATTTCAGGTCTTCTTTTTCGGCATCAGTAGTTTCTCTTCCACCCACTTCTTTCCAGCCGATAGCTATCGGCTCCGAAAAATTTCCTTCATCGCCTGACTGCATCAAAATTCCATTTAATAACGACCGCTGTATTTCTTTTGACTTTTGACTTTTGACTTTTGACTTCAAAAGAATTCTGTTCTTCTTCGATCTCAAAATCGCCAGCGCTTCTGCTTCAAATTCCGGGGCTATCAATACTTCAAAGAAAATTTCATTTATAGCTTCTGCTGTTGCTTTGTCAATAGTTTTATTACAGATCAACACACCTCCAAATGCTGATTCCGGATCACCGGCAAGTGCCGCATCCCAGCTTTCTTTCACGGTAGTTCTTTGAGCAATACCGCAAACATTCGTGTGTTTGATGATTGCAAATATGCCCCCCCCGCCTCCCGAAGGGGGGATTTCGAATTCTTTTATCAAATGAACGGCTGCATCCACATCTACAAGATTATTGTAGGATAATTCTTTTCCATTCAGTTGGTCAAATAATTCTTTCAGGTCGCCAAAAAATTTAGCCTGTTGATGCGGATTTTCTCCATAGCGCAGGCTTTTTTGTGCTTTATTGAAGATGGTTTCAAAATTAGTTTGATGGAAATAGTTGGAGATGGCATTATCATAAGCGGAACAGACGTCAAAAGCTTTGATCGCAAAGGTTCTTCTTTGCTCTAATGAAGTTTCACCTTTTTGTTCTTTCAAAATATTTTCCAGCGTTGCATAATCTTTTTTATTGGCAATCACTGCCACATCTTTATGATTTTTTGCAGCAGCACGGATCATAGACGGACCGCCGATATCGATCTTTTCTATGATAGCTTTCTCATCTGTCGTGCTTGCTACTGTTTCTTCAAACGGATACAGATCCACAATCACCAGATCAATTTCAGGAATAGTATATTGTTTCATCTCCTGCATATGTGTGGCATCATCTCTTTTTCCAAGAATCCCGCCGAAAACGGAAGGATGCAATGTTTTCACTCTTCCGCCTAAAATAGAAGGATAGGAAGTCAGCGATTCCACAGGAATTACTTTTACCCCGAGTTTTTCAATGAATTGCTGTGTGCCACCGGTGGAATAGATAACTACATTGAGTTCGGACAATAATTTTACAATAGGCTCAAGCCCATCTTTGTAAAAAACGGAGATTAATGCAGAGCGGATTTTTTTGTTCATTTGAAGAGGTGAATAAGCGTGCCACGGTTCGAACCGTGGCACGCATCGTTACGAGAATGCGCAAAGATAAGTTTAACGAAGATTCATCACAAAAGCTCCTTTTTCATTTACGGCATACGCAGGAATGCCGAGTGAATCGCAATCTTTTTTCCAGCTATTGATCTTCCATGCCGGTACGGAACCATCAAATACTACTTGTTTTATATCAAAAAAGTTGGCAAGACGCCTCATATTAATTTTTGGATTTTTTGAGATCACCAGCAGGTCAACCGGTTGATTCATTCCGGCTGCAGGAATGAAAATCGAAGTATCAATAAGCAGGATTTTTTTAGATCCAAAAGTGAAATACTTATTTCCGGTGTTCGTGTTGTAAGCTTTTGAATCAACAGCGATCCGGTGCAGGATCCTGGAAGGTTTCAAATGAAAGTTTCTTAAAAATGCATCCTGCAGCAGATCACTGTCACCCGTAAACAAATAATTTCTTCCGTGAACGATATCAATCGCCTGCCGCTGCGGTACATTGTAAACAATGATTGTTTGCTGATGATCGGTTTCTATAAATGAATAAGAACGCAAGCATACAAATCCTAATAAAGCAGCAATAGCAATTTTTAACCCGGTCTTACTTTTTTCCAGCAACCAATATCCTGCGCCGCCGGCGAGTATATATAAAAGTATCGTTTGCGCAACATTTATCTGCAATCCGTCCCACAATGAATAAGGAAGCGATTCAATTCTTTCAATATAAGAGTTCATGATCCCGATCAGCCACGATAAAATTTTACCGGCAAGTCCGGCTATCACCGGTACAAAAGATACTCCACACAAAAGTATTTCTCCCAATACAATCACACTGGACAAAGGCACTGCAATAAAATTGGTCAGCAGAAAGTAATTGGGAAATTGATGAAAGTGAAATATACTTAACGGAACGGTAAGCACCTGCGCAGCAATACTCACTGCATTTAGTTTCCAGATGAAGTCGACGATCTTATTCCGGAAATAAAACCAGTTGTAGATAGGTTGCATAAAGATCACTATACTCAATACGGCTGCATACGAAAGTTGAAAGCCGACATCCCACAACCAATAAGGATCGTAACACAGTAAAATAAATGCAGAAGCCGCCAGGGTATTGTAGATAGAAGTTTTCCGGGTGAAACTTTCTCCAATTACAATGCAGGTAAACATTACTGCAGAGCGAATGACCGATGCCTGCGCACCCGCAAGCAAACTGAAGAACCATAAACCCAATATGATAAGGATCGGCCGCAGCCAGCGGGTTTGCTTTTTTTGCCGGAGCGGTTTGAATAACAATGCCAGCAGCCAATATACCAATGCTAAATGCATTCCTGAGATGGCGATGATGTGAACCACTCCTGTGTTCGTATATGATTGCACCAGGTTCTGGTCGAGGTCATCTTTGTATCCGATCAATAATGCTTCGGCAAGTCCTTGTTCTCTTTCGCCGGGAATAAATTTGCGAATGATGCCAATAACTTTTTCCCTGACAGTGAACAAAAATTTATTCAGCCATTGTTCATTTTTATTTTTAACTATTGCAAATGCTCTATCTTTTAAGAAAACCTGGTGTGTTACACCCTGGAATAAAGCATAGCGTTTATAATCAAATCCTCCGGGATTGCCGGAATTTTTTATTTCCTGTAACGGTGTATTAAAGACGATCTGCGAGCCATAGTTCAATTCCTGTAACAGCGAATCATTTTTTCCATCAGCCGTATCTTTTTTAAAATAAAGAATTATGGTTCCTGTAACCGGGATTTTCTTTTCGTTTTGCAACAGAAAATTTACTGTTGCATTTGCTTTAAAAGATTTATTCTTTTCTACCAGCGGTTCATCCAAAGTCACGATCAACCCATCTTTTGGCAGGTAACTATGTCCGAACCATTTTTCATTGTGGCGAATATCATGGTACCATGTTAGTAAAGCTCCCAGGGCGAGGAAAAGAATGCTCACAAAAATCCCGCTTAGCAATGATAACCTGAAACGTTTGAAGAACGGAATGAAAAAGAATAATAGAAACGTTATGAAACCCACTGCGAGCACATACCACCAAAACCGGACAGGGAATTGCCGGTACCATTGCAAAATGATCCCTGCCATTACCGGCAAAAATAAACGTAGGAAAGGCGACTTTTTCCAAAATGGAATTGAGTAAAAAGTCATATTGAAAGGTACAGGGAATAAAGAAAATTTTCAATACCACTTTGCGGTTATATTAAGCTTAGATAATTTTTTGTAACATACAGTATTGAATTTGGCTTCTATGTACCTTCGTCATTCAAACTTCTTTATGAAAAAAAGTTTTCTATTGCTGATTGTTTTCCTCAGCTATTATTCTTTCGGGCAAACATTACAGGAAATCGAAGCCAAAAGAGTGCATCTTCCCAATGGATGGAACCTGACGCCGGTGGGAAACACCTTACAATTAGGTGATCTGCCGTTGAACATGGCCGTTTCCAATTCCAAAAAATATATTGCCGTTACCAACAACGGGCAAAGCGTTCAATCGCTGCAACTGATCAATGCAAAAAATGAAAAGATTCTTGATAATGTGGTGATCCCGAAATCATGGTATGGATTAAAGTTCAGCGCCGATGAAAAATTCCTTTATGCTTCCGGTGGAAATGATAACTGGATACTTCAATTTGCAGTTACCAATAATAAACTGATCCTGAAAGACACGATTAAACTGGGAAAGAAATGGCCGGTGAAGATCTCACCTGCCGGATTAGATATTGATGACGCCAGGAAAACTTTGTATGTAGTTACCAAAGAAAATAATTCGCTTTATATCGTTGACCTTGCCACTAAAAAAGTAAAACAGCAAATACAACTCGATGCAGAAGCATATACCTGTCTTCTTTCTCCCGATAAAAAAATATTATACATCAGTTGCTGGGGTTGTGATAAAGTGTTGTTGTTTGATACGAGACAAAAAAAGATCAGCGGAGAAATTCCGGTTGGCGATAATCCTAATGAATTATGCCTGACCCGTAACGGGAATTACCTTTTCGTGGCAAATGGAAATGATAACTCCGTTTCGGTGATCAGCACAAAAACAAAGAAAGTGATTGAGACTTTGAATGCCGCATTGTATCCGCATTCCCCGGCTGGTTCCACTTCCAATGGATTAGCGCTAAGCGCTGATGAAAAAACTTTATACATTGCCAATGCCGATAATAATTGCGTAGCGGTGTTTGATATCAGCCGCCCCGGTTACAGTAAAAGCAAAGGGTTTATTCCCGCAGGCTGGTATCCTACCAATGTGAAGGTCATCAATAAAAAACTCTGGATCACAAATGGCAAAGGATTTACTTCGATGGCTAATCCTTACGGGCCCAGTCCTGCAAGAAAAAATGAAGAGGTGCTTTACCAGGAAGGAGATAAGAATAAACCAATCGAAGTGCAATACATCGGCGGTTTGTTCAAAGGCACTATGTGCATTGTTGATGAGCCAACCGAAAAACAGTTGAGTGTTTATTCGCAGGCCGTGTATCACAATTCACCTTTTAATAAAGAACGGGAACTGGTGAGCAACGGTGCGGCGGGAAATCCTGTTCCGATGAAAGTTGGAGATGCATCCCCGATCAAACATGTTTTTTATATTATTAAAGAAAACAGAACTTATGACCAGGTGCTGGGTGATATGAAAGAAGGAAATGGTGATCCTTCATTGGTATTATTCGGAGAAAAAATAACTCCTAACCTTCATAAGATCGCAAGGGAATTTGTGTTGCTCGATAATTTTTATTGCGATGGTGAGGTCAGCGCCGATGGACATGAATGGAGCATGGGAGCTTATGCAACGGATTACCTGGAAAAAACATGGCCCACCAGTTACGGAGGCCGTGGCGGTGAATATGATGGTGAAGGCATGCGCCCTATTGCCAACAATAAAGTGTATATCTGGGATCAATGCCGACAAAAAAATATTTCTTATCGTACTTATGGCGAATTCACTGATGCGAAAACCACCGGCATTGACGTATTGAAAGGGCATTTTTCTCCAACTTATACCGGCTGGGATCTTTCGGTGTACGACACCACCCGTTTTTATCAATGGAAAAAAGAATTTGATTCATTGGTACAAACCGATGCTGTGCCGCAATTCAATTCCATTCGTTTTGGTAATGATCATACCGAAGGATTGAGAAAAGGACGACTCACGCCATTTGCTCATGTGGCAGACAATGACCTCGCCTGCGGCATGTTTCTCGATTACTTAAGCAAAAGCCCGATCTGGAAAGAAAGCGTGGTATTCATCATTGAAGATGATGCGCAGAATGGGCCGGATCATGTGGATGCACATCGCACCACGGCGTATGTGGCCGGAGGATTTGTAAAAAGGGGTTTTGTGGATCATACCATGTATTCCACTTCTTCCATGTTGCGGACGATGGAACTGATATTAGGACTGGATCCGATGTCGCAATACGATGCATCTGCTGAACCGATGTGGCGCAGTTTTTCTACTACTCCCGATCTTACTCCATTCAATTTTGTTCCGGAGAATGTAAGCTTAGCAGATAAGAACGTAGCGGAAAATGAATGGCAGCGGCGTTCGGAGAAATTCAATTTTGCTAAAGAAGATGCGATACCGGATATGCAGTTCAATGCCGTGCTATGGCATGGTATCAAAGGTGATGATGTGCCGTTGCCGGCGCCAAAGCGGGCAGCGTTTTTGAAAGTGACGAAGAAAGATGATACAGATGATGATTGATCAAGCCGTGCCACGGTTTCAAACCGTGGCACGGTTACTGTTATGATGCCATAGCCTGAAGCTGTGGCATTTTTATTCCTGTTGTATTTGAATTTTAGCACATAATTTCTAAATTAGAGACAAGATTTTTCCGATTGATATAAACTTTCAAGGATCGTCTTTTTACAATAACTTCTCCTGTAATTAATGACTATATATCCTACCATGAACGGAAGAAAGACGAAGGATGGACGGAGAATGCCTGCTTCAGGCAGTTGGTATCCAGGGAACTGCTATGCTTTATCCTAAACTATTCTATATGGCGAGAATGAAGAATCATGTTTTATTAAGCGGGGTGCGGGGCCGGATCGGGGAGCTGGTTATTAAACAATATGCCGATGGCATTGTGATCAGCAAAGTGCCGGACATGAGCCGGGTTAAAAAAAGCAAACTGCAACAACAAAAGCAGGATCACTTTAAAGAAGCTGTTGCCTATGCGAAAAGCATTGTGTGCAACCCCCAAAAAAAGGCGGCCTATGCAAAAAAATTAAAGAAGGGCCAAAGCGTATACCATGCTGCCATTAAAGAATTCATGAAGAAGCGATAGCTGTGGCGGCGATTGTTTCCGTATGCGCAGCAGCTACTCCCGCATTCCGCATACACGAAATGTTGTACGTTACCATTGTGCCTTTCCTAAATTGGAGATAATACCAGGAATTGGTATTTTTGAAAAAAACTTTTGACTATGGCAAAAAATACTTCAATCCTTCTCGGCGATCATTTTGACAAGTTCATCAATAGCCAGATTCAAAGCGGACGTTTTTCGTCTGCCAGCGAAGTAGTGAGGGCTGCGTTACGAATTTTTGAACAAGAGGAACATAAAAAGAACGAACTTGTTAAAGAGCTCAAAAAGGGAGAAAAATCAGGGTTTGTTCCAAAATTTGACCGCAAAAAATTCATCAAAACTCTTCACAGCAAACATGTGACTAATGGGTTATAAAATCAGTGTCAAAGCATCGGAGGACATTGAAAATATCTGGCTTTACACATTGGGGCATTGGTCATTGGAACAAGCCGACAGGTATATTAATCTGATTTTTGATGAGATTGAATATATCACCGAGAACCCGAACTCTGGAAAGGAATTCCATCATATCCGAAAGAACTATCGTTGCTCAAAAGTAAAATCACATCTTATTTTTTACCGAGTCATTGAAAATCATGGTGGCGTTGAGATCATAAGAATTTTGCATCAGAGAATGGACATTGAAAATCATTTGAATGAATAGAATTTGTGAGCGTCCAACATTCGGTATTCTTCAAACGGCATCGCATTATACCATCAACTCATTACAAGCCTCCCGGCTGGCGAATGACCAAGAGCTTTTACATTTCACTTCATAAACATAGAATCAATCAACAACAGTTTCGGCAGCATGAATACTAATTCCCAGCCCGGGGAAAGCCCTGGCCATAAAATTTTTTTTTGAGATACTTCAACATGAAACTGATTCTGGTTATGAGGCGTCCTTAGTTTTTCAGAACTTCAAAAAATATTTTATTTTATTACATATTACCGGCTGAAGAAATCATAAACAGGATAAATAAAAGATAAGTTGTCTGAGGGGGCATTACACTAACGATTCCTATAAATATCCGGTAGTAAAATCTTTTATGCATTACACCGGAATTGGAGCATTCAAAATTCCAGATATCAAAGCCGCCATTTTATTTATCGGGGGGGAGGTAAAAAAATTCTGAGCTTTTCAAATTCAGACCTGCTGCAGTCAATAGCCCGGAGGAAGCGCTCAAATTGTTTGTCTGCTTCATTTACGGTTTTGCGTTTCTCCCATTTGCAGTAAGCCGGTTGGGATATGTTCATTTTTTTACTGATCTCTTTTTGTGTCCTGTTGCCTTTCAGCTGGCGAAGGATGCGAAGGCTTTCTCCTGTGATCATTTTGAATCAGATAAGGTTGAATAAATGTCAAAGCTATTTTAAAGATAAAGAAAGTTTAAAAAAGTAAAAAGATAAGTGGTTATAAAATATAACCGATGATTTGATGGAGCCTGTTATTTTTTTTCACAACTTTAGAGTACCATTTACCATTACCGACTATGAACCCGCCTCTCGACGATCTTGTCTATCGCTGGCTGCAAAAGATGAAAATTCCGGTTTCAAAAATATATTTGAGGCAGCAGCTACTCTTACATCCCGGTCATTCGTTTAGGATAATCAGCACCAGCATATTGAATGAATCGAATATAGAAGGGAAAGGAATTTCTGATGATCATTCTTTCAATAAGTGTATAAAGTCTTTGGATAGGGATTGTTGTAATGATAAAAAGATGGAAACGAGTTTAGTGAAATGTAAAAAGCCAGGGAAGGGTACAAGTTTTTT
>DASZPW010000401.1:0-11238 GCA_035550155.1 Chitinophagaceae bacterium
GGTTTTGCTTTGCGTGCGGCTTCGCGGAAACCTTGCTTGGCACAAAGCTCGAAGGACATAGAGTCAGAGTCCACAGCGTGGAAGCTACCGTCAAAAACACGGATTTTCATGTTATCAACCGGGTAGCTGGCCAGCACTCCCGTAGTCATAGCCTGCTCAAAACCCTTTTGAATTGCCGGTACAAATTCGCGGGGAATAGATCCACCGAAAATATCGTTTACAAACTGATAGGCTTTATCAGGATTTTCTTTTTTCCACTCTTCATCAACGGGGCCCAGTTCAAATACAATATCAGCAAATTTACCACGACCACCGGTTTGCTTTTTGAGGGTTTCCCGGTGTTCAACTGTTGTTTGAAATGCTTCTTTGTAAGCGACCTGGGGAGCACCCTGGTTTACTTCCACTTTAAATTCCCGCTTCATCCTGTCAACGATGATTTCCAGGTGCAGTTCACCCATGCCACTCAATACAGTCTGACCGGTTTCTTCATCCGTTTTTACTCGCAGAGTGGGATCTTCCTCCACCAGTTTCGCAATCGCCATACCCATTTTATCAACGTCAGCCTGGGTTTTAGGCTCCACAGCTATAGAAATTACCGGCTCGGGAATGAACATATTTTCCAAGACAATTGGATGGTTTTCATCGCAAAGTGTGTCACCGGTTTTAATTTCTTTAAATCCAACAGCCGCACCGATATCTCCCGCTTCGATGAAATCAATGGGGTTCTGTTTGTTGGCAAACATCTTCATAATACGGCTGATACGCTCCTTTTTGCCACTGCGCACATTCAGCACATATGAACCAGCATCCAGGTGACCAGAATAGGCGCGGAAGAAAGCCAGGCGGCCTACAAACGGATCGGTCATGATTTTGAATGCCAGGGCTGCAAACGGTTCTTTGGGATCCGGCTTACGAATTAATTCCTCCCCGGAATTGGGATCAACACCTTTTACAGCCTCAATATCTACCGGTGAAGGCAGGTAGCGGCAAACTGCATCAAGCGCTGTTTGCACCCCTTTATTTTTGAAAGAAGAACCACACATCATAGGCACAATACTCAGATCGATTGTGGCTTTGCGGATCGCTTCATGAATTTCATCTTCAGAAATGCTTTCCGGGTCTTCGAAGAATTTTTCCATCAGTTTGTCGTCGTATTCAGCTACTGCTTCTACCAGTTGGGCTCTCCAATAGTCAACATCTTCTTTCATTTCATCCGGAACGGGAATTTCGTCAAAAGTCATCCCCTCGGTTTCCATATGCCAGATGATACCTTTCATTTTAATCAGGTCCACCACGCCTTTAAAATTATCTTCGGCGCCGATGGGCAACTGCAGGGGAACCGCTTTGGATCCCAGCATTTCACGCACTTGTTTTACAACATTTAAGAAGTCGGCACCAGCGCGGTCCATTTTATTCACAAAACCGATGCGGGGCACATTGTACCGGTTAGCCTGGCGCCATACCGTTTCAGATTGTGGTTCTACACCATCCACTGCAGAAAACAGGGCGATCAATCCATCCAATACACGCATGGAACGTTCCACCTCTACGGTAAAGTCAACGTGGCCCGGGGTATCAATAATATTGAAATAATACTTTTTGGTATCAGCAGTAGGCTTACCCAAAACAGTCGGGAAGTTCCATTGGCAGCTTACGGCTGCAGAGGTAATAGTGATACCTCTCTCTTTTTCCTGCTCCATCCAGTCAGTGGTAGCGGCACCTTCATGCACTTCACCAATTTTGTGAATCATACCGGTATAGCGCAAAATACGCTCCGTCGTAGTGGTTTTACCGGCATCAATGTGCGCCGCAATACCAAAGTTTCTTTGAAATTTTAAGTCTGCCATGACCTGAATATTTTCGGGTATTTAATTACTAAAAAATAACCTTTCGGTTTTGGAGGCGCAAAGGTAAAAAAAAACAGCGGAAAACCATGATTTACCGGATTAATAAAAAATGAGATCAATCAGCCTCCCTGCCGAGGGCTAAAACCAGGGAAACGACCAGGTTGTTTGGACCCAGCAAGAATCGCTACCGGCTTCTCACCAAACAATAGCCGGGTAAGCTGCCGGAATAAATTATACAGGCAGGCAGGTTAAAATTTTGCTGATAATTTTTATTCGTTGTAATTTAATACTGTATTTAACCTAATCAATCATCAACTTTTAAAACTACCAAAATCAACGACGTATGGCAGTAAAGAAAAAATCCAAAAAAAAGGCTGCTGCTAAAAAGCCAGCCCGCAAAAAAAGCGGAAAAATCACCAGGAAAGCAGCCCCGAAAAAGAAAGCCGCCCCAAAGAAAAAGGTTGCCAAAAAAGCCGCAAAGAAAGCTTCTAAAAAGGCAATAAAAAAAGCAGCTCCCAAAAAGAAAGCCGCCCCGAAAAAAAAGGTTGCTAAAAAAGTAGTAAAGAAAGCAACCCCAAAAAAGAAAGTTGCACCGAAGAAAAAAGTTGCCAAAAAAGTTCCGGCCAAACGGACCAGACATGTTGCAACTAAACCGGTACCTGTTGTTGAAACACCCATACAGGCTCCCGCACCAGTTCCCATCGTCGAAACGCCCCCTGCAGACGCGGAAATGCCAATTGGCGGTAATGGCGAAATGGAATAATGTATAGCGAAATAACTCACTGCCGATAAAATCCCGGACAAGTCCGGGATTTTATTTTGCTAGCCCATAATCAAAAGAAGGCATTGGAAACTGAATGTAGCGCATCGGCTAAATTATCAGGCTGGCGCCAGTTGCGGTTCCCGGGCAGTTCATTCATTACTTTCGGCAATTGGTACGTCTGCATTTTGCCCGAACTATTCATTCTTGTAAAATTTGCATGGATGAATTTTAACCCGATGGTATGAAGGTATTGATGATCGAACAAGAAAAAGTAACAGCAGATAAAATCATTGACCTGTTAAATAAAATTGATGAATCAATTCGTGTAGTGGGCCTGACGGATGATACGAATGCAGCTGCGGATTGGCTTAGCCGAAACCCAATACCTGATATAATACTTGCAAATAAGTCGCTGGCTGATGGTTTATCAATTCCGAAGAGCAATGGCATCGAGGCTTTTCTAAAACTCAGTTCGGCGTCTGAAGTTTTTGAACTACGTGCGTTCCGCTACAGAACATTACAGCATTTACTTAGCGAAAAAATTCGGCCCGGTTACCCCTCACTACTAAATAATAATAATGGGCAATCAGTGAAAGAACGATTTCTTGTAAAACAAGGACAAAAATTATTATCAATTTCCACAGAACAAATAGCTTATTTTTTCTCACAGGATCGCTTTATTTTTTTCAAAACATTTGATAACCAAAAATTTTTACAGGAATACCGTATTGAACAACTGGAAAAAATACTTCCCCCGCATCTTTTTTTCAGGATCAATCGTTCCTTCATTGTGTCACTGTCCACCATAAAAGAAATTCACGCCTATTTTGGCAACCGGCTAAAATTATACTTGTCTCCTACTCCTGATCACGAAGTAATTGTAAGCCGCAAACGCGTAGCGGATTTTAAAGCGTGGCTGGGAAAATAAATACGTCCGTTGCAATAGCTTTTCGGGCACCGTAAGCAAACGACAAAAGTTTCAACTAATAGCCTACCTGACCTTGCTTTTTCCTGCATCATTTTAGACAGTTGGTACAGATTTTTAGCTAACTGCTGCAGGTTCACTTGCTACAGGCTCCGCCAGTTAATACTTTGTTGAGAAGAAATCCAATAATTTTTCACCAGTAAAGAATCCTTCGATTTTAACAATGTCGCTGAAAGATCATCATGTGCCAAGATTTATTCGTTAGTGAACGTAGCAACTGCACATTATGATCTTTCCAGGGGATTTACTGGTGATGTCAACTGAAAAATCGCCATATGCTTTCTGGAAAAATCCTGATCATCGCACTTGTTATTTCTTTTCCCCTCTTCGCCGGTGCACAATGCATTACTCCTCCGCCTGTTCCTGATTGCACTGGCACAGAACCATTGGCTACAGACGGAGAAACCATTAATAGCACTACTACTAAATGGTATTATGGCGGTACTGTTTCATATAATTCACTTTCGCTTAACGGAGGAACATTGATCGTTTGTGGTGACCTGACTGTGGATAAATTCTACATAACCACAGGAACAATTTTTATCAGACCGGGAGCCCGGTTGGTAATTGGATCAGGTGTTGGTGCGGGACTGCAGTTCCAGGGTGGCTGCTACCTGTATAATTTTGGCACTTGCGAAATACAACGCAATCTGAGCCTGGAAAATTCCGCAAGTGCCGTTAATCCAAATATTGTCATCAATGCTCTTCCCAGCTCTGTCTTTAAAATGTCCAACCAATATTTAGTTATCAACAACAATTATTCCTGGTTTGAGAATAATGGCAGTGCTGATTTTTGGGGCCTCATTACAGATGCCCAATCTTCACCAGGATCAGTTTGCCTGGGAAACGGCAGCACAACTAAAATGGCTATCCTGATTAACAAAGTAGCAAACACATATAAAGCTCCTTCCGGAAATGCTTGTGTCAATGTTTTACAATATTCAGAATTCTATGGGCAACTGACCAGTGACCCTACAGTTTTTGTTTGCCTGGCTGCTGGGCATTCCAGTAATAATTCCTGTATACCTTTTGGTTGTCATCCCAATGACTGGGGTAGTTCTCAAGTTTTTACCGGTTGTAGTGGGTGTGCAACGCTGAGCGCCCTGCCTGTCAGGTTCTTATCTTTTACAGGCGCAGGAATCAATAACAGAGGAGTTCAACTGACCTGGGAAACGGCAATGGCAGAGACAAATGGGAAAATGCTCGTTTTACGATCAGGAAATGGCCGGGATTTTAAAGTCCTTGATAGCATATTCGTCCATAGTACCACCGGTAACGTTTTCCATTATCTTGATACTAACCCACTCAGAGGGACCAACTTTTACCGGATAGTCTTCAGCGAATTCCGGCTAGAAATGACCACGAGTAGCAGTGTCATTAATATTAATTTTGAGCCAGAAACCACAGAGGCCATTTATCCCGTGCCTTTCGGCCAAAACTTTACGATCATATTCAATAGAGAAGACAGCCCAAAAACTATTGAACTGATGGACATGTATGGCAGAACCATTCCCATTATTTATACCATTTCTCAAAGCACTTTATCAGCCAGTGTTAAGCTGACCAGGCGTGAAGAAAACGGGCTTTACCTTGTTTGCCTGATAAGTAACAAGAGTGTTACCATGAAAACAGTTTTGAAACGATAAAAGAATGTTTTTTCTAAACTGCACCCTACAACAGTTTATGTAATCGTTCAAACCAACTGACAAAGGCGCAACAGGCATCTTTAATAAAAGAAATTGCCCCGGGAAAATTTCCGGGGCAATTTGTATTTGTGGTATTTTGTTTATTTACTAATAACAGAAGTTTCTCTTCCGAAAGAGCCTGCTGCTACTGTTGTTTCATAATTAATAGTAAAACTATTGTCACAACTAGAGAAGGTACCATATCCACTTGGCCGTATTGTTGCTTGCCCATATGTTGGATGAACGAACCAAAGAGCAGTTGGAACGTAGGTAGTGAAATTGCTAGGATCTGACCAATCTAGCTCTACCTTTACCAGCGGTATTGAAAAACCCCACAATCCACTGACAAGAATATAACCTTTAGACCCGGTTGCAGTACCAGGAGTAATAGTAACAGTATATGGATTACCATCGGGAGCTCCTCCAAAATAATCCTGATTATTGTATGTACCGGAGAATTGATTGAGATCGACCGAGCAATATTTTTGCATAACCACAGTCAACTGATCTACTCCTTGCAGCGGATCAACATCACCACCATTTATTTTAAAAATCAAGGTATCCTTTACACCGACGGGAATTCCGTCAAAAATACCTTTTAGTGTAACCGAGTCCACCACTTTGCCAGCAGGTATCGTTACACTTTTGGTATCAATTGTGTATTGTGCTCCTTCTTGCGCTCCTGAAGGTGAGGAAATGGTAAAATTGATTACCCTGTCAACATTAGAAGCTTTTGTAACGCCTAAGCCAATCTTAAATGAAGAATTTGGATCATCCATTACAAAATAACTAAGCGTGGTTCCACCTCCACCGAACAGGCTAAGCGACTGATCTGGTGTAGTAATGGAATTCTTTTTACAACCGAACAAAAGCGCTGCAAAAGCTGGCACAAACCATAACAAATGCAGCCCTGTTTTTATATTACTTTTCATATAATGAGTTTTTTAAATTCAGAGAGTATTAATACCCCGGGTTTTGCTTTAAATTGGTATTGAAATTCACTTCTGTTTGCGGAAAAGGTAATTGAAAACGGTGATCTCCTGCAGGTAAAGAAGTGAATACATAAGGAGTTCCTGAGCCATCAGCCCTTTCTCCCTTAGAGCCATCTCTTTCCACCGGCAGATTTCTTCTTTTAAGATCCCAGAAACGATCACCCTCAAAAGCCAGTTCCAATCTTCTTTGCGCATAGATTTCATCCAGCAAAGCTTGACCGCTAAGTGTTTCATCGGTATATCCATTGTACCTGTTTTCTTTTAACAGTACAAGATCAGCCAAAGCTAAATTCTCCTGGTGAAGCATGTAATATGCCTCGGCCCTGTTGAGTAACACTTCTGCAGTTCTTAATACTTTTCCATCAAGCACACCAGCCACACCACCAGGGCGACCGTTGTATTTGATAACATGGTTGTAATTAACACCATTAAACGGACTTGTTGCTATATAAGTGGATGTACGAACGTCTTCCGGTAAAAAAAGTTGTTTAAAATCATAGTCAACAACATATTCTGACTTTCGCTCACCACCTACCGTTTGATAGTAATTTACGCCTTGTGAGTTGATATTGTCGGTAGTTGTATTTCTAATTTTGAACAGGACGCCAGCATTTGTTTCGTCTGTCCAAATTTTAGGAAAGGTTGCAATATTGGGCAAATTAGGTGATGCACCTAACGCTTCGTTTGCATTGTCCACACATTTTTGCCAATCACCTTTGTATAAGTAAACCCTTGACAACAATCCCGCTACTGAATTTTTGTTAAGACGATAAATACCATTACTTGTACCGATCAAAGTTTTTGCTGACTCTAAATCAGCAATAACCTTATCATAAAACCCCTGTACAGGTTCTTTCGAAGGCTGAATTGTGGGATCAGTCGTAGTAACATAGGGTAAAGTAGAATCAGTGGAATTAGCATTAAGATACGTTTTACTGTAAACTCTTGACATATCAAAATATAACATTGCCCGCACAGCTAATGCTTCGCCTTTTGCATCGTCCTTAAATGCTCCATCAGGAAATTTATCAATATTTTCCAAAATGGCATTAGCCCTCCTAATGATAGAGTACCCATCATTAAAAAGTCCGAATGTGTTCTCACCAGTATATCTCCACTCGCCATATGTTTTGAGCGTAAGGCGTCCTGTTTGATTAATAATAAGATTATCAGCCAGAACATCTGCAACAATATTCCAAATTCCATTTACATAATAGGAGCCTGCTCCACGCAGACCGGAATACATACCGTTAATAGCCAGTGTAACATCCGATTCAGTATTGAAGGCCTGAGATGTTTCAATTTGGTTGTACGGAAAAAGTTCCAGATCAGACTTTTTGCACGCCGCAAAACTGATCAGAAAGGATAGAAGTATTAATATTTTACTTTTCATAAAATTGCTTGTTTAATCTTTTAGAATCTGATATCAGCACCAACAGTAAGGGCTTTTAACTGCGGTTGTGCATACAAGTTATATAATCCGGGTGTAACCAAACCTGATTCACCGTTAGCTTCTCCGACTTCTGGCAGACCTTTAAATTTGGTGCCAAGCCAAAGATTTGTTCCCTGTACATAAAACCTGATGGATTTGATATGCACCTTCTCGGTAAGGGAGGCGGGCATAGTATACCCAAGGGTGATATCTCTTAATGATATGTAATCACCTTTTTCAAGATATTTATCAGTATCGAAAGTTACACGTTGAGATAAGTCATTAAGATTGGCGTACAAAACTTTGTCACCGGGTTTTCTCCAATAGTTCAGGGCATCGCTGAACTGTTCGTCTGTCAAATTCTCGCCTTCACTTGCACCAACCTGGTACATATAATTCATGATGTAGTTACCACCAGAATAATAGAATTGAGCTGATAAATCAATGCCTTTGTATGTAATCTCAGTTCCAAAGCTACCAAAATACTTAACGAGTGGAGATTTACCTTTCAACAAAACCGCATCGCTCGAAAGGTATGTTTCGGTCAAACTTCCATCTGCCTTATAAAAAAGGTTTTTACCATCTGCAGGGTTAATACCAGCCCACCTAACTAAATAATAGGTATAAGCCGGCTCCCCTTCGACAAATCTTGACAAAGTCTGCGGGACGTTGTTTGAATAAAGTTTTGTGATTTTGTTGTCGTTATTTGAATAAGTCGCAAACAGGTTAATTACAAAATCTTTTCTACGAATCAGGTCACCATTAAGTGAAATTTCGTATCCTTTATTTTGCATATTTCCGATGTTACTCGTAAAGCTTGAAAAGCCTGTAGTTATAGATACATTCTTTGGATAAATAAGATCTTTTGTCTTCCTGTTATAATAATCAAACGTTAAATTGATCCTATTTTTCAGCACACCAAAATCAAAACCGAAGTCATAATTCTGATTTTTTTCCCAAGTCAGGTCTGGATTTGGCAATCGGGCTGGAACTGCAGCCGGCAAATCAGAATATTTGGCAGTCAGCGCATACGTACCAAGGTTATCATACAAGCCACCCGGAACAGTACCTGCTGTACCAATGGATGCCCTAACTTTTAAGTTGCTGATAAAGTCTACGTCCATGAAGTTTTCCTTCAAAGCATTCCATGTAACACCAACAGCCCAGAAATTGGCATATCGCTTATTGGCTCCAAACCGGGAGGATCCATCTCTTCTTCCACTAAGAGTCAAATAATATTTCTTCTTGTAATCATAAGAAATATTTGTAAAATAAGACAGCAATGCCCAATCTTGTCTGCTGGTAGTAGCTGTTTGTGGGCTACCAGCATTATCCAAAGTGTTCACAGAAGAAGTAGGAAATCCTCGTGCCGCTAATGTGTAGCTATAGAACTTGTTTTTTGTATACTCCTGTCCAAGCAGCACATTTATGGAATGATCCTGCTTAATTACTGTTTTATAAGTACCTGTATTTGTTACTACAAAAGTGAAATCCTGATTACCGGCATCCGTCTTTTGATTATATCCTAAAATATCGGCAAGATTAGACCCGGGTTCAAGATAGTTTTCCTGTCTTAACGTATTATAGTTTATACCTACCTGAGATTTCAACTTAATATTCTTTAGGAAGGTAGCCTCACCATAGAATGTTGAAAAATTAGAAAGTCTGTTTAATGTACTAGGATTATGATCTGTTCCTTCAAGGGGTGAATAACCTGTATGGGTAACATTATACGTTACTCCATCGCTTAAATAAACTGGTTCGTATGGATTAAATAAAAAGATTGAAGCGTAAGAGTTTTGAGTATTAAAAAGGGATCGTACATTATTTTCTTTACTATATGTTACACCGATATCAGTTCCCATCTTGAACCAGTCGAGTGCATTATACTCCACATTCAACCTGCCACCTGTTTTATTCCAATAAGAGCCATATAAAACTCCGTCATTATCGCTCTTATTGAGTGAGAAATAATACCTAAATTTATCTGAGGAACCAGATACAGCAACCTCCTGGTTAATTAACTTTGCATCTTGCAATAAATAGTCATCCCAGTTTTTAGCTCCTCTGCTTTCTGCGAGACTCCAAAGAGCCTCACGCTGGGCATCGGATATATTAAACAAATTGGATCCTGCTGGTAAATCTCCATTGTTTACACGATTACTGATCATGGAATCAAGGATAGGATTGGTGTAATTTCCTTCGTACTCGTATTGCAGTTTTTCCCTGCTGTTCATTAACCGAATATTCTTAAGATCCTGAGCTTTTGATCTTCCGTATTGAAATGAATAACGAACTTCAGGCTTACCTCTTCCTTTTTTTGTTGTAATAACTATTACACCATTAGCAGCGCGGGAGCCATAAATGGCCTGAGAAGAAGCGTCCTTCAATACAGTAACATCTTCAATGTCATTAGGATTTAACAAAGCATAGGCAGTGGAACTAATAGGTACTCCGTCAAGCAAGATAAGCGGCTCATTTGATGCATTGATTGAACCTGTTCCCCTAACCCGTATGTACCCATTGGAACCAGGACGGCCACTTTGACCAGTAACCTGAACACCTGTGGCTTTACCTTGCAGGAGTTGTGTAAAGTTTCCAATAGGCTTTTGTGCCAGTTCTTTACCATCTACACTGGCAACTGATCCTGTGAGATCAACTTTTTTTACAGTTTGATAGCCCACCACTACCACCTCCGTTAAAGACTTATCAGCGGCAGTTAGTGTAACATTTAAGTTTGGAGAGGCAGTTACAGTTACTTCTACGGGATTCATATCAACTGCAGAAATTACCAAAGTTGATCCAACAGAAGGAACAGTAATTTTGTAGACGCCCTCAACGTTAGTGGTTGTACCAATTTTGGTCCCTTTAACAGAAACCGTGGCAAAAGGTACAGGATTACCTTTGTCGTCTGTAACTTTTCCAGTCACCGCCTTTTGCTGCGCAAATGCGAAAATTCCACATATCAACAATGTGGAAAGCAGAAATGCAATCTTTCTCATGTGAAGGTTAATTTTTGATTAAATATGATGTCTGTCCCGCCTGTCAATAAGACAAAAGCATTATAAGACATCCTTTCTTCTAAAATAGCTGCGCAAGTTAATTTTTTTTTAACAACAAAATCATATTGTTTAAACATTAATATGTTACGGTGCATTATAAAAAAATTTAATTGGAATTAGCCTTTTATGTGGTATGAATCGGTGATGAAGAATATTTTTATTAAATAAATATTTTATACATAATCGATTTATAACAAGCACATTAATTGATAATAATTAATAGTACCAATTTTGCGTAGCGCTTTACAATCCAATTTAGAGTCAACGCATTTCAAAACCGTTTTATAATATCTTCGTCAACAAGAAGAAAAATTAAACAACTTCTTTCAGGCGCAGCCAGTATTTCATGCGATTGCAGCCACCATAGGATCGTATTACTTGAAGATCTGTCAAATTTTTACAAATCTGCTCATCATGATATGCAACATCTTTCCTCCCAAAAGCCCACTTGCTTCTTTCCTACACATTTTTT
>DASZPW010000402.1:0-6765 GCA_035550155.1 Chitinophagaceae bacterium
GACATTTGATCGCAATTTGGTTGGTCATAGTTCCAGAAGGACAAAAAAGCGACGCTTCCATTCCAAACATTTCAGCGGCTAATCTTTCCAATTCATTTATCGAAGGGTCTTCTCCAAAAACATCATCGCCTACTTTAGCATTCATCATAGCTTCTTTCATGGCAGGAGTGGGCCTGGTAACTGTGTCTGATCTGAAATCAATGTTCATCGTCAATTTTTTTCTGCAATATACTCAGTTCACGGTTTAAAATGGTCAGTTGACGAAGTAATGAGGCAATTGACAACACATTTATTTAATTTGGCATATTCAATGCAACAGCCCAATTTTTATATAGTAACACTTATCGTTTTTTTATCTGCAATGATGATCGTTGTGGGGCTTTATTTGCTTGCAAAATTCAACAGTCTTTTCAAAAGACAGATCAAAAATGAATTATTACGAAAGAATATCATTTCATGGATGATAACCATGTGTGTTTTTTTAGCGCTTACACCAACAAGCCATGATTTTAGCAACGTATTGAAAGGAGAGGGGTTAGTACATTATTTTTCATTGCAGATACTTTGCATTACAATCGGCGCTCTTTTTGTTTTTAATATCACCTGGGCAGTTATTAAATATTCCGAAAGAAAAAATCATTCTTTCCGGCACAGTATGATCCTCACATTGGTAGCGATCATCGTCAGTACAATTGTGATCGCTTTCCCGATCAATTATATTGTAACGGGCAGTTTCTTAATGGACATTAATTACCGGCTTTTATTCAATTTTTATACGGCCAGCATGGCTGGCTTTGTTTATATAGCCATGAGCTATGTGGACCTGGAACGTAAAAGGAAGTTGGATGAAAAAGAACTGGAAGTGGCCAGGTTGCAACAATTAAAAACAAGAGCTGAATTAGATGCATTGCATTCCAAGATCAACCCGCACTTTTTATATAACGCTCTTAACTCAATAGCCGATCTTTCTGTAACAGATGGCATGAAAGCAAGAAAAATGACCATTGCATTAGCCGATCTTTTTCGATATAGTATAAATTATGGCGATAATAATTATTCTACTGTAAAAGAAGAAGTGGAGATGGCAACCGTGTATCTGCAAATTGAAAAAATACGGTTCGAGGATCAATTGAATTTTTCATTACAGGTGGATGATGAACTTAATTATTATCTCGTGCCCCGGTTTGTATTGCAGCCAATAGTTGAAAATGCTGTAAAGCATGGGTTAAAAGCTACGGGAAAGATGACGGAGATACGAGTTGAAGTTAAAAGAACTGAAAATGGGATGGCACTCATTGTTGCCGATAATGGGCCGGCATTCTCTGAATCTTTGATACCAGGCTATGGGGTAAAAAGTGTGTATGATAAACTGGATTTGCTGTTCCCCGGAAATTATGAACTTCATTTCAGCAATGAACCCGGCAAGCAGGTAACAATTTATATCCACAAATTAATGAAAAATGAAGGAGCTGTTTAAGGCAATCGTGGTTGATGATGAACCTGCTGCAAGGCGGCTTATGAAGAATTTGTTGCAGGAACATAAAAATGTAATTGATATAATTGCTGAGGCATCAAATGGACACGAAGCGGTCCAAAAGATCGAAGAACTGCAACCCGATGTTGTTTTTCTTGACATACAGATGCCGGATCTTACTGGCTTTGAAGTGCTTGACCAGCTTGAAAAAAAGCCCACCGTTATTTTCACCACTGCATATGAACAATATGCTATCAAAGCTTTCGAAACTTATTCCATTGACTATTTGCTAAAACCAATAAAGGAAGAACGGCTGAAACAAACAATAGAAAAGCTAAAACAATTCGGAAAGTTAGATGTAGCTATAGATATTTCAGGACTGCAGGAACTCATCCGCCAAATACAGGCGCCGAAGAAGGCAACCGCTTTGTCGATAAAGACAGGGGACAGAATCATCTTATTGCGTTTTGAGGATATTGTATATCTCGAGGCGGAAGATAAATATGTTTTTATTTTTACTAAGGATGGGCTAAAGCATTTAACCGATCAGTCCCTGACCTTACTTGAAGAAAAACTTCCGGAACAATTTTACAGGATCCAAAAATCTTATATTATTAATAAGGACAGGATAAAAGAAATGCATAAACACTTCAACGGCCGTTTCCTTTTTATTATGGATGATAAATCTTCTACCCGGCTAACATCCGGCCGCACTTACTACGAAAATGTCAAGTCTGAGTTCGGCCTATAATTTTCCATACCAGATTCATCTGAAACATATTAAGATCATGCAACTGCCATTCATTTTGGATAACTGCCTTTCATCCCAAAAGATTTCATACCTGTAACCCCTTTTTAACGGTTGCGTCAAACTTATGTCCGTTCAAACGGCCATTTATCAAGAAATATGGCCGCTTAATTTAAAACAATGTTCTTTGCAATGCAAAGTACTTATCTTTGACCTGTAATTTTTTAAAACAAGTATCTTAAAAGTAATAAAAATGAGAAAATTAATAATCATCCTGACAGCTGCTTTTAGCCTTTTATCGTTTGATAGTCAAGCACAAACAAAGTCTGGAAAAGTTACTGGTTCAGTGATTGACGGAAACACCAAAACCATTGAATCCGCCACAATAACATTATTGAGAGCCAAAGATTCTTCAGTAATAAAAATGGGGGTAGCCGATAAAACCGGCAAATTTTCATTTGAAAATGTACCGGATGGAAAATACGTGGTTTCAATTTCCGCAATTGGACATAAGACTGGTTACTCAGAAATTTTTGAAGTAACTGGCACTAATCCATCTATAAATCTAAAAACGATCGAGCTACAGCAACAGCAAAAATCATTAAGTGCGGTAACGATCGTTGCTAAAAAGCCCTTGATCGAACAAAAGATCGATCGCACAATAGTAAATGTAGAAGCTTCTGTTACCAACGTCGGTAATTCTGCACTGGAAGTATTGGAAAAAGCTCCTGGAGTATCAGTAGATAAAGATGGTAACATCAGCCTGAAAGGAAAATCTGGTGTGCAAGTTTATATTGATGGCCGCCCGGCATATTTATCCGGTGCTGACCTGGCAAATATGCTGCGTAGCATGAGTGCAAGTCAATTGGACCAGATCGAGATCATGACAAACCCTCCGGCAAAATTTGATGCAGCCGGGAACTCCGGGGTTATTAATATCAAGACAAAGAAGACGAAGCAATTCGGATATAACGGGAGTCTTACTACCGGTTATACGCAAGGATCATATCCAAGATTAAACGAAGGGTTTAATTTCAATTATCGCACCGGTAAAATAAATCTTTTCAGCAATCTTAGTTACAACTATAATCATCGTAAAGAAGAACTTTACATCAACCGGAATTTCAGAGATGTAAATACAAAGAATATTCTGTCCGAGTTTGATCAGGCTTCTATAATGGATAACACTAACAATTTTTATAGTGCAAAAGTTGGTGTTGATTATTTTGCCAGCACAAAAACAACCCTGGGAGTTGTACTCAGTGGTTTTGATAATCCTGGAACCTGGAAAAGCAATACCAATACCTTTATTTATGATCCTAATGGTACACTAACCAACCAGACAAAAGCATTCTCTGAAAATGACCAGAAATGGAAAAATTTCAGTTCCAATTTAAATTTCCGTACCGTACTGGATACAACCGGCCAGGAAATAAGCGCTGATCTTGACTATATTCAATACAGAGTGACGGCTACTCAACCATTGATTAGCTCGTATTATGATAATATGGGCAACCTGTTGAAAACCCCGGATACTTTGATGGGTAACCTTCCTCAGGACATCACCATTTACAGCGGGAAAGTTGATTACACATTGCCTTTACAAAAAGGGGCGAAACTGGAAGCTGGTATAAAGTCCAGTTATGTAAAAACTGATAATGATGCCAGCTATGACAGTTTACAAAATGGACAGTTAGTGCATGACTATAACCGCAGCAATCATTTTGTATATCAAGAAAACATCAATGCTGCCTATCTGAATTATTCCAAACCATTGAGCAAAAAATGGACCGGACAGTTTGGATTACGTTTGGAAAATACCAATGCAAAAGGGAACCAACTTACTACCGGGCAAAAATTCAACCGTAACTATACCCAACTTTTCCCTACTGTGTATTTGCAATATGCTGCCAATGAGAAAAACCAATTTGTTATCAATTACGGAAGAAGGATCAACCGTCCTGATTACGAAGATCTGAATCCTTTTATCCATTTTCTCGATCGCTATACATTTGAGCAAGGTAATCCAGAATTGGCTCCACAGTTTTCTCACAATATTGAGTTGACGCATACCTATAACGGTTTTCTGAACACGACATTGAATTATAGTACTACAAAAGATATTATTCAACAAGTGATCGAGCAGCATGAAAGCACTAATGAGACGTATATCAAAAAAGCAAACATCGCCATTATGCACCAGTTTGGTATTTCAATCAGCGCATACAAACAAGTTACAAAATGGTGGAGCAGCAATGTATATGTAAATGCCTATAACAATCACTTCAAAGGCATTGTAAATAATGATTATGTTTCTCTTGGCGTTACGGGTATGATGGCACAGTTGCAAGAGCAATTCAAGTGGGGTAATGGATGGGGTGCTGAATTAAGCGGATTTTACAGAAGTAAAGGGTTAGAAGGTGTGATCTACATAAAATCAATCACTCAGGTAAATGCAGGATTCAGCAAGCAGGTATTGAAAAATAAAGGAAGTGTGCGGGTGAGTTTCCGTGATATATTCAGGGGAATGATATTCAAAGGATACAGTAAGTATAGCAATGTAGATGCCCAGTTCAGAAATGTGAACGACAATCAATCTGTAAGTGTGAGTTTTACCTGGAGATTTAACAAAGGAAAACTGAAGGCTAATGCAGGCAGGAGAGAAGGCAGTGCCACTGATGAACAAAATCGGGTGAAAGCCGGAGGTAATTAGTAAAGCCATGAATAATTTCTAACAACTGTCTTACTCTGTTTGAAGTTGAAAGCCGTTCCAATTTTAAGTTTGGGGCGGCTTCTTTTATATTTGTGGCATAAATATTTTTTATGCCTTCATTTGATATTGTCAGCAAAGTAGATATACAAGCACTGGACAATGCAGTGAATGTAACAAGCCGTGAATTGGCAAACCGTTTTGATTTCAAAGGGTCTCATTTAGTAATTGAGCTTAATAAAAAAGATTATATAATAAATCTGGAAACAGACGACGACATGAAGATGCGCCAGTTGTGCGATGTGCTGATGAGCCGGGCAATGAAGCAGGGAATAGAACCACAGGCTTTTGATTTTTCAAAAGAAGCATTTCAAAGTGGCAAGGCCGTGAAAAAAGAAGTGTCTGTGAAAAATGGATTGGCGCAGGACGATGCTAAAAAAGTGACCAGGTTGATCAAAGACTCAGGATTGAAAGTTCAGGCGCAGATTATGGATGACCTGGTTCGTGTGACTGGCAAAAAAATTGACGATCTCCAGGCTGTGATACAGCTTTGCAAAACTTCCAATCCTGGCTTCCCGATGCAGTTTGTGAATATGAGGAACTGAAAGTATTAATAACCCGGTTTGTTGATATAATATTTGTGAATAATCCGGTTGAAAAGTCGTGTAAAACAGGTGCATAAGAACAGGCCAAAAAATTTGGAAAAGGGTAGTTGTCAAACATATCTTCGGTATACAACTGCACAAATTTTGGCAACAAAATGAAATGCAATGAGGATAGCGGAAGTCCGTAAAAAGATGGAAGCTACTCCGGGAAGCATCGGGTAAGTAAGTATAATAGCGAAAGCTGTTGTAAGTATGACGCCGGTGCTTCTTTATTTACACGTTGTTTATCAACTACTTCATACAATCTCCCAATAGTTCTGCCGGACCGGATCTATCAATTCTTTCGAATTTATATTTGGATAAAAAGCATATCAGGCCTACCTTTGCACCCTTCAAATCAAAGAATTATGAAAAAGGGCATTCATCCTGAAAATTATCGTTTGGTGGTCTTCAAAGACATGAGTAATGGTTATACTTTTTTAAGCCGTTCTACAGCAGGGTCCAAAGAAACCGTGAAATGGGAAGATGGCAACGAGTATCCATTGGTGAAATTGGAGATATCGAATACATCACATCCTTTCTTTACAGGTAAGAATATGTTGGTAGATACAGCTGGCCGCATCGATAAGTTTAAAAAGAAGTATGAAAAAAAGAAATAATTACTTAGTTTTAGCGTAGAAAAATTTTTTGTTTTTCATGGCTATACTTTAGACCTCCTGATTCTTCGGGAGGTTTTTTTATTTTTGAAAAAAAACCTAACCATGCTGAATAAATTTTTTGCAGAGCTCAATGCATTCTATCCAGATTACCTGAAAGCACATAGCAATTTGAGTAACCAGGTACTTCATTTCATCGGTTCCATTTTTTTCTATACTTTTTTTATACTTGCTTTTGTTCTTCCTAATTATTGGTTTATCGGCATAGCCATTATTGCCGGGTATTTATTTCCCGGAATTGGTCATCGCTTTTTTCAGCACAATGAAAGTTTCCGAAGCAGTAAACCGGTACTTTGTGTTCTTTGTGCGGCCCGGCTTTTTTGGGATACTATCACATTCCGGATTCAGCGGAAAATGAAAACGGCAATGGCAAATAATTAAGGAAGTTCTGTTTGGCCGAAATATTATCGAATTAAAACCGAAGTACCTTTTCGTACATATATTTTTCCATCCAATCCCATTCCTTCCGCTTCCCACACAATAACCTGAGAAGTTTGCGGTGTTCCATAGAG
>DASZPW010000403.1:0-8881 GCA_035550155.1 Chitinophagaceae bacterium
ATAGGCCCCGGAAGACCACAACAAATATTTCTTTCCCTTATGGACGAAGAAGGAAATATTCTCAGCGCTAATGCGAATATGGTGAGAGAGCTTGACTTTAAAAATCCGAAGTTTTTTAAAGTCAATTTTTTTAACATCATTCATCCTGCTAATGTCATAGAATTCAAAAAACTGATACTAACCGCCGCTAATGAGGCCGTGACTCAAACTATGGAATTGTATGTACGTAACGGGTATTATCATCCTATGAAATGGGAAGTGAATTTTCTGGAAAATGAGCGGGATGACGCTAAGAAATTCCTTTGTGTTGGCTACAAACTGATCGATGAAGAACGTTTAGAAAAATTTCACCAGCTCGGTGCAAAGAATTACCAGCTGATTTTTGAGCGATTGAATGCCGGCATTCTTTTCCAGGATGCAGAAGGCGAATTCATTGCAGCTAATCAAAAAGCAGCAGACATATTCCAGGTCTCATTGGAACGATTGTACCAGCTGCAAAATATAAAACACCTATGGAACACAACCTGGAACATTACAACAGAAAAGGGAGAATCTGTATCCTTTGATGAAACACCATTCATGAAAGCACTGCAAACGGGTAGTTTGCAGAAAGACACATTGGTGATCCGCCTGAAAAATGGCGATAAACGCTGGGTGCTATTTGACTCGCAACCATTATTTGAACACAACCAGCCGGCTCCCTTTTCTGTTGTTTCCAACATTATTGATGTCACCAAAGAAAAAAAGCTATCACTCGAATTAGAAGAATTAGATGCTATTCACATGGCATTTATGGATAGAACTCCCAACCTGGCATGGATCGTAGATGAAGAAGCCAATTTAGTATTGGCAAGCCGCTCTTTTTACAAGTATTATAATATTGACAGCAAAAATGCATTTGGGAAAAAAATTACTGATCTGATACCCGGAGCCGTTGCTAAGGCTCTTTATGAAAAACACGTTCAGGTTCTGAAGACAGGCGTGCCAATCGATACAGAAGAAAAAATAATGCTGGCTGATGGAACGAACCTCATCTTTCACATTACGATATTCACGATCGAAGGCCTTTCCGGAAAAAAACTGTTGGGCGGGCACGCCGTGAACCTGGCAGACAAATACCTGGTAGAAAAACAACTGAGAGAAGCCAATGACAGTTTGCTGAATTTTAACCGGGCTGCTAATAATGCAATATGGGAATGGGATATGCAGACCGGAAAAATTTTCCGAAATGAAAATTTATTGGATATGATCGGCTATCCGGCGGAAGAAACAAAAGGCCTTTCCTGGTGGTTTCGTCGTATTCATCCGGATGACCGGGACAAAGTAAGTGATAAGATCAAAGAGACAACAGACCTCAATAAAATTTCCTGGCAGGATGAATACCGATTCAAATGTGCCGATGGAACGTATAAACATATTAATGACCGGGGATTCATCATTTACGAAAATGGACTGCCAGTAAAAATGATCGGCTCTTTGCAGGATATTACAGATCTGAAGCTGCTCAAGGACCAGCTGATGGAAGAAAAATTGCAGCGGCAAAGAGAAATATCTGAAACGGTGATACGGGTTCAGGAAAAAGAACGCCGGCGCATTGGACAAGAACTTCACGATAATGTGAACCAGATACTCACTACGGTACGTTTATTTGTAGAAATGCTGACACCTGCAAATAATGATGAACTGGACATCAAGAAAAAAAGTATTGAATATGTTCTTACCGCCATAGAAGAGATCAGGAAACTTTCCAGGGAGTTAGCTGTGCCGGAACTGAAAGATAGAAGCCTTGTGGAAACCATCAGGAAACTGGTGGATGATATAAATATTGCCAATGCAATAAAAGTGAAATTTGTTCACGATTCTGAATGTGACCTGCTGAGCCCCGGTAAAAAAGTCACCCTGTTCCGGATACTTCAGGAGCAAATGAAAAATATCCTCAAATACAGTAAGTCAAAAGAAGTAACTGTTTATCTCGATTGTAAAACAACCGAGGCTCAACTTATCGTCCAGGATAACGGGATAGGGTTTGATGCGACACAAACTAAAACAGGCGTTGGTCTTTCTAGCATCTACGACCGGACTAACTTTTACAATGGAACGGTATCGCTTGACACAGCTCCCGGAAAAGGATGTACACTTACCGTTAAAATCCCAATTTTATAGCCGGAAAGTTCTTCATAGTCTTAATAAAATAAAATGATCATTGAATCGTCTATGATCACATAAATGATGGGGTACAAAAAAGCATTCCACTGAAAAATTCAGTGTGATTCAGGTAGCGAAAAAATATCAAAATGGAATTACCCTCTGAAGCGGCTGCTGTATTGCGGATTGGCAGGACATCCGTATTTGCTGCGGGATGAAAAGCAGGAGCTGAAAACTACTGCCAGCGCTATGACCATAAGAATTGCGTAGATCTTATTTTTCATTTGTCAGGATATTTGTTGTTAAAACGGTAAATCAAAGGATTTATTTTGCAAATATACCACACCGTCCGATCTAATATCATCATCCATGCAAACCATTGATAAATTTCGTTTTAAAAAGCGGGGCAAACAGTTATCTTTACGCCCTCAAAATAAAATACTAAGAGTAATCACTGATTTCCTATGCTGCAATTGACCAAACCCATTGCCTTTATTGACCTCGAAACCACCGGCACAAACTTAGGCACTGACAGGATCGTAGAGATAGCCATTGTAAAAATATTACCGGATGGCACTAAAAGCATCAAAAGAAAGATCATCAATCCTGAAATGCCGATCCCTGCCGGCGCCAGCGATGTGCATGGCATTACGGATGATATGGTTAAAGATGCACCGACATTCAGGCAAGTAGCCAATGAATTGAAGCAAATGCTCGATGGCTGCGATATTGCCGGTTACAATTCTAATCGGTTTGATATTCCATTATTGATGGAAGAGTTTTTACGGGTACAAGTGGATTTTGATATGAAAGGAAGGAGGCTTATCGATGTGCAAAAAATATTTCATCTGATGGAACAGCGGACATTAAGTGCAGCATATAAATTCTATTGTAATAAAAAACTGGAGGGGGCTCATAGCGCAGAAGTCGATGCTGCTGCTACATACGAGATCCTGCTGGCCCAGTTAGACCGTTATCCGGTTTTGGGATCTACAATCGATTCCATCTTAAAAGCGATCGGTGACGAGACCATCGTTGATTTTGCCCGCCGGTTTGTTTTTGAGAATGGAGTGGAGGTATTCAATTTCGGAAAATATAAGGGACGACCAGTTGCGGATGTCTTGAGATCTGAACCACAATATTATGACTGGATGATGAAAGGCGATTTCCCGCAACATACCAAGCAAAAACTTACTGAGATATACACCCGTGCCATACTGAAAAAAGGTTGAGCATTATCAAAAACATTCCCTGAAAGTTTAACAGCTTATCTGTCTTGATTATTGTAAATTCGTAGTTTACTATATTAGGTTTCTATTTGGAAAAGCTAGTTGTTATACCAACCTACAACGAAAAAGAGAATATCAGCAATATTCTTCATGCTATTTTTAACCTCAATGATGGGTTTCATGTACTGGTGATCGATGATGGTTCACCGGATGGTACGGCACAAATAGTAAAAGATTTGCAACTGAAATTTCCCGGCCGGCTATTTATTGAAGAAAGAAAAGGTAAACTAGGTTTGGGTACTGCTTATATTCACGGGTTCAAATGGGCTATCGCAAATGATTACCGTTTCATTTTTGAAATGGATGCGGATTTTTCTCACAACCCGGAAGATCTTCCAAGACTTTACAATGCCTGTAAAAATGAAGGAGCAGACCTGGCAATTGGTTCCCGTTATACAAAAGGAGGAGGTTTTGTCAACTGGCCCCGTAATCGGATCCTCTTATCACGAGGTGCTTCTATTTATACAAGAATTATAACATGGATGCCCGTAAAAGATCCAACAGCCGGATTCATGTGTTATCGAAAAGAAGTTTTGGAAACTATTAATCTTGATGAGATTCAGTTTGTGGGTTATGCTTTCCAGATAGAAATGAAATTTGCTGCATGGAAACTTCACTTTAAAATAAAAGAAGTTCCCATTCTATTCCAGGATCGAACTTCAGGCTTATCTAAAATGAATAAAGGGATTGTGAAAGAAGGAATATTAGGAGTATTGAAGTTGCGATGGCATAGTCTTTTCACCAATTATCGGAAAAGAGTAAAAAATACAGAACCTGATGCTGCAATTGCATCTGAAAATGTTTTGGCCGAAACGGAGTGATGAATGATAAATGATCAGTGATATACAACCCGTAACTTGTAACCCATATCTTGCACCTTCTCCCATTTTTCTTAGTTTGCACTCTTAATGAAAAAATCTTTCATCCAACTGCATATTGCTGTTTTTCTGGCCGGCTTCACAGGCCCGTTAGGTCGCCTCATCAATTTGAATGAAGGATTGTTGGTTTGGTACCGCTTACTCATCACCGCAGGTACCATGTGGATCTTATTTTCATTTACAAAAAAATTACAATCCATTTCCTGGCAGGATATTTTGAAATTGTCTGCAGTCGGGTTGCTATCGGCATTACACTGGGTAGCTTTTTATGGTTCTATCAAACAATCTAATGTATCAGTGGCGCTGGTTTGTTTTTCATCCGTTGGTTTTTTTACAGCGTTGTTCGAACCTTTCCTCCTTCGAAAAAGAATGAATTGGATAGAATTATTTCTTGGCTTACTTGTCATCGCCGGTATTTATATCATTTTTCATTTCGATCCGAAATACAAAACAGGGATCATCCTCGGAGTGCTTTGTGCCGTACTGCTGGCATTTTCCATGATCTTTCTCCGTGGTTTTATACAGAGAATGAACCCTGAAACGGCACTCACTTACCAATTGAGCGGTGCATTCGTATATCTGACATTATTAATGCCTTTGTACCTACATTATTTTCCCACTAATTATTTGGTACCAGATCTAAAAGACTGGATGTGGCTGTTAATTCTTGGCTGGTTATGTTCTGTCTTTGCATTTCAACTGACAGGACATTCTTTGAAAAAGCTCACCGCTTTTACTGTCAATCTTACTTTTAACCTGGAACCGGTTTACGGGATCATTCTTGCGTTTATTTTATTTGGTGAAAGCAAAGAATTAAGTTGGTCGTTTTTTCTCGGGTTTGCATTCATCGCCGCTTCGCTGATACTTCATGTTATTTTGCTATTAAAACAAGAAAAGAAACTGGAACAACATGCAGCCGACTGACTATCATCAACGGATCATTGACTATTACAAAGTCAGCGAAAATTCCTACAAAGATGCCTGGGATCTGAAACATAGTTTTGCTATCCATTACGGTTATTGGGATGAAACAGTAAGGTCATTCCGTCAATCATTGGCAAAGATGAATGAAGTGATGGCAATTACTGCGCAGATCAAGCCGACTGATACAGTCTTGGATGCCGGCTGCGGAGTCGGTGGTAGTAGCATTTTTTTGGCAAACTGGATTGGATGTATAGTGACCGGCATTACATTGAGTGAAGACCAGGGACAACAGGCCATTGAAAATGCAAAAAAGAAAAATGTTGAGTCGCTGGTTGATTTCAGAGTAATGGATTATTGCGCCACAAATTGTCCTGATGAAAGTTTTGATGTAGTGTGGGGATGTGAAAGTATTTGCTACGCAGATGATAAACAAAAATTCATTCAGGAAGCATATCGTTTGCTGAAACCAGGGGGAAGGCTTGTAGTAGCTGATGGGTTTATAACAAAATTTGAAAATAACGAGCACCCGATTATTCGCCAATGGTTGGATGGCTGGCAGGTGAATTACCTGGAAACATTGGAACGGTTTTGTAGTTTTATGCAGCAAACAGGATTTTCTAATATTTTATATAGAGATATTTCCACATACACGGCTAATTCATCCGGCCGCTTGTACCGGTTTTATTACCTCGCTTCTTTGTACATGTGGTGGAAAAAAATGTTTTTTCACCGTCGTTTTTCTGATATGCAAAAGAAAAATGTAGCAGCCTGCAAATACCAACATCTCGGAATGAATAAAAAATTATGGCAATATGGATTGGTAGTAGGAATGAAACCATAAAGAATTTTCATCTTATCTTTAACGGCAGTCAGATCACTAAACAATTTTGCAATGAAAAAATGTTTTTTTTCTCCTTTTCTTTTTTTTCCTTTTTTTCTCTTAGCCCAAAAAAAACCTCTCGATCATTCTGTTTATGACAGTTGGCAAAGCATCGGAGAACGTATGATCAGTAACGATGGGAAATGGGTGGTTTATACAGTTTGTCCGCAGGTGGGAGATACCACTTTATTTATCCAATCAAGTGATGCGAAGTATAAAAAAGAAATTGAGCATAGCAAAAATGCTGTGATCACCGAAGATAGCCGTTATGTTATTTTCAAGATACGTCCATTATATAAGGATTTGCGGGAGGCCTGGATCAAAAAAAAGAAAGCTGATGAGATGCCTCAGGACTCATTAGGAATTGTAGAATTGGGAAAGGAAATGGTTTGGAAAACGGCAAACATCAAAAGCTATAAAACCCCGGACAATGCAGCGGGTTGGGTGGCTTATCAATTGGAAAAAGAAAAGAATGTTTCAAAAGAAAATGCGAACAGTGGCGGTTCTGATCTGATACTGCGGCAAACGACAACCGGCAAAGAGAAAATTTTTAAGAACATCAACGAATATTATTTCAATAAAACCGGGAGGAAATTATTATTGCTGACATCAAAGACTCCTAAAGATTCTTTAAGTAAAATATATGTACTGCTTTATGATCTCAGGATAGGAGTAATTGATACTTTAAGTCGTAGCGGCAATGATTTCCGGAATTTCACAATGACGGATGATGGTTCGCAAATAGCTTATATCGCAGAAAGAGATGCGACACCAAAAGCGTTGCAGAAATTTTATAAGCTATGGTATTACAAGGAAGGAATGGATAGTGCCGTAATGCTCGTTGACAAAAACTCTGTTGGCATGATGTTGGGAGCGACGGTGAGTGAATTTAGTCATCCTGATTTCAGTAAAAGCGGGAAACGGTTATTCTTTGGAACAGCGCCAATAGAGCCTCCGAAAGACACATCGCTGGTCGATATTGATTTGGTGAAAGTTGATATCTGGAATTATAAAGATGATTATTTGCAGACAGTGCAAACGAATCCTACACGTTTAAGAAATGATCTCCAGAAAAATTACCTCGCTGTATATGATCTTCAGGCAAACACAATACTTCAACTGGGCAGTGAAAAGATACCACAGGTCATTCAAACTGATGAAGGTGATGGCGACACATTTGTTGGCGTAACTGATTATGGCAAGCGAATCGAAAGCCAATGGCTGGGGGATACTCGCAAAGATATTTATGCTATTGATGTAAAAACCGGTAATAGAAAACTGGTGAAAGAGAATTTGCACGGATTTATTTATCCATCTTCCACAGGAAAATACATTATGTGGTATGATCGTCCGGCAAAAAATTATTTTATTTGGGATGGAAAAACGACAAGAAATATTAGTGCTAAGATAAAAGTGCCATTATGGAATGAAGATTTCAATAATCCTGATGACCCGACTCCTTATGGAGTGATGGGCTGGCATGAGGAAGATTCGGCAGTTTATGTTTATGATAAATATGATATCTGGAAAGTCGATCCTTCCGGGAATATTCAACCAAATGCAATTTCAAACGGAAGAAAATATCAATTGGTCCGGCGATATGTTTCACTTGATCCTGAAGAAAAAGTTATTAAATCAAACGCACCTTTGGTCATTCGTGTTTTTAATGATAAAACAAAAAACGTTGGTCTTGAAACTTATGATCTGAAAAGCTCAAAAAATGGTATCCCTTATGTTCCAAGCGGGCCTTTTTCAATAAATAATTTGGCAAAAGCTAAAAATGCGAATGATTTAATTTTAACAGAAGAAAGCTATGTTGCTTCACCGGATTTGTATGTTGCTTCATTTTTTAAAAAAGGGGATAAGTTCCAGGATATATCCGGCCCATTCAATGCGGATTTGTCCGTGCAATACAAGCTTTCTTCTCTCAACCCTCAACAAAAAGACTATAATTGGGGTACTGCAGAATTATTTCATTGGAAAACATTCAAAGGAAAACAAGCGGATGGAATCGTTTACAAACCGGAGGATTTCAATCCTAAGAAAAAATATCCTATGATCTGTTATTTCTATGAAGAATTAGATAATACACTCAACAATTACATTCCTCCGGCGCCTATTCGCAGTGCTATCAATATTTCATTTTTTGTAAGTCGTGGGTATATCATTTTTGTTCCGAGTATCAAATACGATGTGGGCCATCCGGGAAAAAGCGCTTACGATTATGTAGTGAGTGGCGCCAAAGCATTAATCGCAAAAGGATTTGTGGATTCGAAGAATATTGCGATACAGGGACATAGTTGGGGTGGTTACCAGGTTGCGTATTTGGTCACTGCTACGAATATGTTCAAAGCAGCATGGGCCGGCGCTCCGGTTGCGAATATGACAAGTGCTTATGGCGGCATTCGCTGGGAGAGTGGCGTGAGCCGTCAATTTCAATATGAAAAAGGACAAAGCAGAATTGGCGGAACCTTGTGGGATAAATTTAATCTCTATATTGAAAATTCTCCATTGTTTCATTTGAAGAATGTAACAACGCCATTGGTAATATGGCAAATGATAATGATGGCGCTGTTCCCTGGTACCAGGGCATTGAATTATTTACTGCTATGAGAAGATTAGGAAAGAAAGTCTGGATGTTTGATTACAATGGCGAAGGACATGGGCTGACTGTGAGAAAAGATAAACTCGACTACCAGATCCGTATGCAACAATTCTTTGACTGGATATTAAAAGGAGATCCTCCGGCACGTTGGATCACCGAT
>DASZPW010000404.1:0-2462 GCA_035550155.1 Chitinophagaceae bacterium
TGGTGCGGGAAGATCCCGAAACCACCAATGGAAAAGAGCAGGTCCGATGAAACAACTTCCAGATTTAAACAATTGAAATTGTAAAACTCCTTTTCAATCATTCCCATGAAAACCGGCACTCCAAATCTGCTGGCAAGCACCGGAGCGAGCAGCGTATGGTCACGGTGGTGATGCGTAAGCAAGATGCCCTTTAAATGCGAATTTGTTTTAAGAAGATAAGTTGTAATGGTATCCAATTCCCATGCTGGGTCTATTATGATTGATTCATTAGTCCATTCATTAACCACGAGATAGGTATAGTTAATAAATGATCCTTTTCTTACCCTCAGGGGATAAACTTTTATCACTATGGTCTGGTTTGAGCTTTGTTAAATGCCGGACTATTTCTCCTAACCTAATGGTAGGTATAGCTATCAATTTTTGATTCCTGAAGTTCAGGGTTGTTTAATTCTTCGATTTCAATTGCTGCCAACAACCTCCTTTCGCTATCATTCCCTTCCCCGATTGCATCAATAATTGCTGATTCCACATCATTATGTCCCTTTCTTCCCGCTTTACCAAAAATCACAACACTCAACACAAGATTAACTGCCATAAATACAAGGACAGAAAAATGAATAAGTTTTGCGGGCTCCATGTCATAATTTATGAACCAAGAAATGATGCAAACCGCAATCGCCACACATGCAATCAGAATATGGAAAGATTTGTTCAACAATAGATCTTTCCACGCCAAAGAGTTTTCAATTCCCTTCTCAGTTACTTTCCACCCCTGGGGAATACCCGACAGAAAATTTATTGAACTTTTCAATTGGGTTGACATAATAAAAGTATCTACAAGAAAATAACCTCCATATATATATCCTAGTTTTCTTAGAAATGGAATCTCAAGTCTGTTGATAGACTTAAAATATATGGTGATTGCCCCTATTAATTGCGGGAGAATATAAACGGCAACAATAAATATGGTGCTCAACGGCCCGGGCATAATCAGCTGAAGTAAAATGGCCATCGGAATAATAAATCCGTGCGCAAAGTGATGCAGAACATGATAAGAAATATCAAATTTTTCGAGCAAAGAAATTCTTTTAGAATAGATTTCATTAAAATATTTAAACAAGACCTGTGACGTACCGTAAGTCCATCGCATCCACATACTCTCCAATGCGTTTAACGAACTGGGGATCCATTCGCCTGTCATAATATGCAGTGATTTTCCATAATATCCGTTTGAATACACCTGGGCGGATTTTAATATATCCTCAGTGATCATAATATTTCCTTTATAATAGTCGGTCCAATTACCTACTTTCTCCAGCACCGACTTTCTCCACATTCCGTTGTGGCCTTCAAAGATCTTATATCCCCCATAACTTCTGCTGGTCAATCGCAATCGGTGCAAATCCTGGGAAGCAGCAACCGATTGAGTTAAATTATTGAAATGATAGTTAGTGGCTTTCATGCTGAATTGCAGGAAGCCTAACTTTCCATCCAGCATGAATTCAGTTACTGCCCGTTCCAATAGTTCGGCATTTGCCGGAAGAGTAGAATCCACATCGAGTATCACTACAAATTCTCCTTCTTTAATAAATTGTTCTGCCAGATCGAGGTTACCGGGCTTCAGCGTATCCCTTCTGTGATTGTAGACAAACCTGGCACTGATATTCTGCGAGGGGTGAAGTGTGGTGAATTCCTCCACATACTTCTTCCATTTTATAAAGTCGTCCGAAAGAACATCCCTGGAATTGTCAACAACAATGATCTCTTTTCTTCCCTTATATGGAGCATTTACAACAGAATCAAAAGTCATTTTCGCCACCTTAAATGGCTCCTGATATGAAGCTATCACGAATGAAATAGCCGGGTAATCCTTTCCCCTGGGAAATTCCAGGTTCACATCATACTCATTATTAAAAAAGAATAACAACTTCAAATCATAGAAAATCTGATACACCTTGTTCCAGACCAAAAAGAACATGAGCGCCTCAGCAAAGACTATCAGGTAAATCGGTTTATCCCGTATATGCAAAGTATGGAAAATAAGATAGAGCAAACTGAAAATAAACACCAGTGTTAATATCTTCCAGTCCACAAATTTTTTCCTGATTAGCGCTCTATGTGTAACAGCGTCAGCCTTTACTTCAGACACCTTAAATCCATGCCTGCTGGTGTGCGTTAATTTGATGCAAGTTTCCATCGATATTTTTTATAAAATGAAAGGATATTTTTTGAGAATAAAATTTAAATCAGAATAATCTGATGTCAGTTCTACCCCTGATATTTTAGTTTATTTGAAATCCGGCTAATGCAATGGCACTGTTCTCAATGTAAGATTCAGCGATTCATTTTTCAGCAGCCATACTGCAACGACAGTTGTTAGGATATCCACTATCGGAAATGCATATAAAATGCCATTGTAACCAAAGAAATTGGAAAGTATAAATATTAAAGGGATAAGGAGG
>DASZPW010000405.1:0-6644 GCA_035550155.1 Chitinophagaceae bacterium
ATTCTCTGGAGCGGATCTTATCAATGGCTGCATTTCTTGCTATGTTCAGCATCCAGGTGAATAATCTTCCTTTTCCCGGATCATACGATCCGATTTTTTTCCAAATATTCATAAACACCTCCTGCAATACGTCGCTGGCAGTTTCATTTTCTTTTACAATAGAAAAAATAATTCCATGCAAAGCGTTTGCATAATTATCATACAGGTATCCAAATGCCTGCTGGTTTTGCTGTTGCAGCAAAGTCACCAGTTCCTGCTCGCTATATGAGGTTTTGGAGCCCAAGTAGTTGGTTAAAATTCAAAAGTAGTTCGAAAGGAACCTGTAAAATGTACGGCGTAATAAGCTATTCGGATTTAGCCGACCAGCGCTTCATAAGCGGCAGCATCCATTAACTGTTCTACATCAGCCGGATTGTTTACTGTCATTTTGATCATCCAACCGGAGCCATAAGGATCATTATTAACTGATTCCGGTGCACCTGACAGGTTGGAATTTAATTCATTGATCGTTCCGCTTACCGGCAAATAAAGATCAGATACGGTCTTCACCGCTTCTACCGTGCCAAACACGGTACCGGCTTCTAATTCTTTTCCGATCGTTTCTACTTCTACATATACTATATCGCCTAATTCTTTTTGTGCATAATCAGTGATGCCAACGGTAGCGATATTACCTTCTAAAAGAATCCATTCATGATCTTTTGTATATCTCAAATTGGATGGGAAATTCATATCAGGAAATTTTGATGTGCAAATATGAGTAAAACAAATGTATAAAAATCCCTTATTCCCCTTTTTTTTGAATGCATTTGAATTGTATGTCACATGAACTATACTATGAAATAACGAACTGCTGCATTACGAGACGATGCACATGAAAATTTCCCGGAACACGCCGGTAATCAGTTTCAGGAAAATAGCAGTCAACCTGTTATAAATACGTTACTTTTTTGCTGTTGCAATTCGCCGGAATATTCCTACCGTTCAGGGCAGTTTTTTCACCATTGGTCGGCTTATGCTTTTTACTCTGCGACACCCCGAACTACATTTGCGCCAACATTAATAAAACAACGATTTATATGAGAAAGAGTGTTTTCAGCCTGTTGAGTTCGATCCTGGTAGTATCATCTATATATGCCCAGGATATATCAGGCGTTGTAAAAGATCAGCAGGGGAAGGGATTGGATAAATCCACGGTTTCGCTGCTGCATGCGAAGGATTCTTCTTTGATCAAATTAGCAGTTACATCTGATAACGGAGCATTTCATCTGAATATGTCCGGCACCGGAAAATATTTGGTCAGTGTATCGCATGTCGGATATGTTACCCAGTATTCCAAAGTTTTTGAATTGTCCGGCACCGGAGATGTCAATTTGCCGGAAATACAATTGGCAAAAATGTCCACTGAGATGAAAGAAGTGGTAGTGACCAATAAAAAACCTGTGGTAGAGGTGAAAGCCGATAAAATGATCCTGAATGTGGAAGGAACGATCAATGCAACCGGAAGTAATGCATTGGACCTGCTGCGCAAATCACCGGGTGTGATGGTGGATAAAGATGATAATATCACATTAGCGGGAAAAAATGGTTTACAGATCTACATTGACGGAAGGCCCACACCGCTCAGCGGCGCTGATCTTTCTAATTTTTTGAAAAGCATTCAATCTTCAGAAATTGAATCGATCGAGATCATCACCAATCCTTCTGCGAAATATGAAGCAGCGGGAAATGCGGGAATTATCAATATCAGGTTAAAAAAGAATAAAACTTTCGGGACCAACGGATCGGTGAACCTGGGATATGCTGTTGGTACTTATCCAAAATATAATGGTGGTTTGTCACTGAATTACCGGAATAAAAAAGTAAATGTTTTCGGCAATTACAATTATAGTCACAATCTAGGCGAAAACAAGATGTTCCTGTATCGTACGCAGTTAGATACATTGTTTGATCAAATGGGCAATATGACCAATACGAATATCAGCCATGGATTCAAAGCAGGATTAGATTATTTCGTAAATAAGAAAAGTACTATGGGTGTAATGGTGACGGGCAATTTATCAGATATGAATCTTCGTAATTACAGCAGAACGCCTATTACTTATATACCGACTAATGTTACCGATCGCATTTTAGTAGCTGATAATACCAGTAAAATGAAACGTAACAATGCAGATTTTAATTTCAATTATCATTATGCTGATCCCGGGGGTCATACTATTGATGTGGATGCGGACTACGGGTTATTCCGTTTGAAAAGCGATCAGCTGCAGCCGAATTTATATTACGATGCAACCGGCGCTACACAATTGAACCAATTTATCTATAATTTCATTTCACCCACTAACATTGATATTTATTCTGTAAAAACTGATTATGAACAAAATTTTAAAAAAGGAAGATTAGGCTTTGGCGGCAAAGTTTCAGTGGTGAATACCGATAATAATTTTGGACGTTACGATGTGGACAATAATGTCAAAACACTGGATGTTGGAAGAAGCAACCAGTTTAATTACAGCGAAAACATCAATGCGTTGTATATAAATTATAACCGCCCGGTGAAAGGCGCCGTGATACAGGCAGGAGTAAGAATGGAAAACACAAATTCTGATGGAAAATCATACCCGTTGAATGCGGATGGTACCGTGGATTATTCTATCGTTCAAAATTTTAAACGGCATTACACCGATCTTTTTCCAAGCGCAGCTATTACATTTAATAAAAAGCCAACTAACCAGTGGACCATTTCTTACAGCCGTCGTATTGACCGGCCGGCTTACCAGGACCTGAATCCGTTTGAATTCAAACTGGATGAGTACACGTATCAAAAAGGAAATACGAACCTGCAACCGCAATACACTAATAGTATCGGCATTACCAATGTGTACAAATTCAAATTGACTTCTTCTTTAAATTTCAGCCACGTTGCTGATGTATTCACTCAATTGATTGATACAGCAGACAGGTCAAAAGCTTTCATTTCGAAGAAAAATTTAGCTACGCAGAATATCGTCAGCCTGAATGTAAGTTATCCTATTATGTATAAAGCGTACTCGGCATTTATCAACGTAAACAGTTATTATTCTCATTACAAAGCTGACTTTGGTGGTGGCAACCGTGTAGTAAATCTTGATGTGGTAGCCATGACCTTGTATATGCAGAACAGTATCAAGATCGGGAAGAAAGGATGGGTGGGTGAACTTAGCGGATTTTATTCTTCACCCTCCATTTGGCAGGGTACATTCAAGAGCAAACAACTCTGGAGTGTGGATGGAGGATTTCAAAAATCCCTCTTTAAGAATAAAGGAACGCTGAAGGTTTCTGTTTCCGATATTTTCAAAACACTCAGTCCAAAGGGCAGCAGCGATTTTGCAGGACAACATATTTCCTTCCGTGGACAATTTGAATCAAGGCAATTCAAAGTAGCTTATACATGGAGATTTGGGAACAGCCAGGTAAAAGCTGCCCGTCAAAGAAAATCTTCTGCCGAAGATGAAATGAAACGTTCGCAGCAAAGCAGCGGCGGAATAGGAAATCAATAGTTTTTAAGAATAGAAATTCATTCAATGGCATCATATTACATGGTGCCATTTTTATTTATAATGTTTCTTGCGTTTGATCAGTTTTGCTTTGAGGATCCGGACATCCTGCAGCGGACGATCTCTGTCTCTGCCCGTACTGGTAGGTACTGATGCAATGGTATCCACCACATCCAATCCTTTCACTACTTCACCGAATATGGTGTAGTTCTGATCGAGGTGTGGCGTTCCGCCAATTGTTTTATACACTTCTCGTTCATCCGGCGGAATTTTTCTTTTCAAACGATAGGTTTCTACAGAATCCAGCCCCGCATCAGTAAAAATTTTTCCCTGTACGATGTAAAACTGGCTGCCGCTGCTGGCTTTGGTCGGGTTTACCGCATCACCCATTCTTGCCGCAGCGATCACTCCCTTTTTATGAAATAGTGTTTGACGAAATTCTGCAGGGATTGTATAATCTGGTCCGCCATTTCCCAATGGCTCGCCCGGCCCGGCATGCTTGCTTTGGGGATCGCCGGCCTGTATCATAAAATTTTTGATCACCCGGTGAAATAAAACGCTGTCATAATAATGCGACTTCACCAGTTTCAAAAAATTATCCCGGTGCAACGGCGTAGAATCAGAAAGGCGGATAATGATATCGCCGTAATTCGTTTGCAGCAATACATCCCGCTTGCGATCTTTTTTTCTAAGCTGAACATTTAGTTGCGCAACAGCAGGAACGACGATCAAGCAATGTATCAATATAACAATCCACTTTTTCATGTGCTGAATTTAGAAGTTGTGATTTTCAAAATACAACAGGATATGATCTTTTAAAAAATTTTCCTGTTCGGCAGTACTCATTTCCGGCATTGCTTTCAATTGTTTGAAATGCGGCCAGCCTTCTTCATCCGTTCTTTCCAATTCGTAATAACCGCTTTGTGATAACAAACTACAGACCGCTACATGCATCAGGTCCTGTTTTTGTTCTTTGGTGAATTTTTCTTTGATCTGTCCGAATTCCTGGATGCCGATCAGGAACAGGATGGCTTCCATATCAGGCTTTTTACCAAAACGCACTACCAATTTTGATTCAAGGTCCCACCAACGTTGTTGAAGATCATCTTGTGCAAACATGCGACAAAGTTAACCGGCATTGGCAGAATACAATCAGGCTATTTTTTCCACCTGCACGGCTGTGCCATATGCCAGCACTTCTGTTACTCCGTTGAGTACTTCATTCGCATCATAACGCATGTTGAGTATGGCATTGGCGCCCCGTTCATCGGCGTGTTGCATCATGTGTTGAAATGCTTCTTCTCTTGTTTTTTCGCAAAGCTCCACGTAAATGGAAATTTTTCCGCCGACCAGCGTTTGCAAACCACCCGCAATATTTCCAAAAAGGCTGCGGGAGCGAACAGTGATGCCTCTTACCACGCCGAGATTTTTTACGACTTTGTAACCGCTTAATTCAATATTGGTGGTTACCATGCTTTGATCGATCATACAAATAGTTTTTACTAATGTAGTGAAAAGATGAATGATGAGTGATGAATGATCAATAAAATAGGAAAATCAAAACAATCCGGGCAAAGATTATCTTTGCCAAAATCAAATTTTCATGTTGCAGTTACAGGTAATACGGCAAAATCCGCAATGGGTGAAAGAAAGACTGGCGATCAAAAATTTTAAAGAATCAGAACACGTTGATGTAATCATTGCATTGGATGAACAACGGAAAAAATTGCAGGCTGAATTTGATACTACACAAGCTAAAATAAACGCTGCATCAAAAGAGATCGGCCAGTTGATGTTGAAAGGACAAAAGCAGGATGCAGAAGAAAAGAAAAAAGAAGTAGCTGCGTTGAAAGAAAAACTGGAACCTGTCAAAGAACAACTGGCAACAACTGAATCTGAACTTAATGATAAGCTCGTGTTGCTTCCCAATCTTCCTTCGGAAAAAGTGCCGCCGGGAAAAACTCCTGCAGATAATGTTGTAATGAGAGAAGGCGGACATAAACCGGAATTATATTCCGGCGCTGTTCCTCATTGGGATCTGGCAAAAAAATATGACCTCATTGATTTTGAATTGGGAAATAAGATCACCGGCAGCGGTTTCCCCGTGTATAAAAATAAAGGAGCTAAACTGCAACGGGCATTGATCCAATATTTCCTGGATCATAATATTGCTGCCGGCTACACCGAATATCTTCCGCCACTGATGGTGAATGAAACCACGGCATTCGGTACGGGGCAATTACCCTATAAAGAAGGACAGATGTATTTTGCAACAGAAGATAAATTTTACCTGATACCAACTGCAGAAGTTCCGGTCACGAATATTTACCGGGATGAAATGCTGAAAGAATCCGACCTGCCGATAAAAATGACCGCTTATACTCCTTGCTTCCGTAGAGAAGCGGGCAGTTACGGAAAAGATGTTCGTGGATTGAATCGTGTTCATCAATTTGATAAAGTGGAAATAGTTCAATTAGTACATCCGGAAAAAAGTTATGAGGTGTTGGAAGAGATGGTGAATCATGTCGAAAGACTTTTGCAATCATTGCAGTTGCCGTATCGCATTTTGAAATTGTGCGGTGGCGATATGAGTTTTGCTTCGGCGCTTACTTATGATTTTGAAGTATTCAGCGCTGCGCAGGAAAAATGGCTGGAAGTAAGTTCCGTTTCCAATTTTGAAACGTTTCAGACCAACCGTATGAAGATCCGTTTTAAAGATTCAAATGGAAAATCTCAATTAGTACATTCACTCAACGGCAGTTCGCTGGCATTGCCAAGAATAGTGGCTTGTTTACTGGAGAATAATCAAACTGCAGAAGGAATTTTATTACCAGAAGTTTTGCACAGCTACTTTGCTGCAAAAATGATTATCTGAAAAAATATTAATTATTTATTGCCCCTGTAATTTTTACGCCGTTGTTGGTTTTCAAGTTACCGAAAGCCTCAAATATGATAATTCTGTACCAACAACAAAACAAAGGTAGGATTTCTTCATAATTCGTGTTGTTGGTGAAAGAGGATAATAGATGCAGACACTTTAAATTAAATCACCAACAACGGCGTAAACACAACTCCGTCTCTGGGATTATTTTAATGAACTATCCT
>DASZPW010000406.1:0-2193 GCA_035550155.1 Chitinophagaceae bacterium
GAAGCAGTATTTAAAAAGATCGGATGTCCTGATGAAGATGCAGCTACAGCCGCATCAGCTTTGCTATCCGCCGATCTTCGGGGTGTTGACTCGCATGGTGTGGCACGGCTTAGCGGTTATATTCGCTTATGGGAAGTGAAACGGGTGAATGCAACTCCGAAAATAAAAGTGATCCATGAAACTGCTTCAACAGCTGTAGTGGATGGTGATTCGGGATTGGGATTAGTTGTTGCGCCTTTTGCGATGCAACTCGCCATTGAAAAAGCGAAACAAGTTGGCACCGGTTGGGTGAGTGTACAAAACAGTAATCATTTTGGAATCGCAGCGCATCATGCTATGATGGCGTTGCAATATGACATGATCGGAATGGCAATGACTAATGCGAGTCCGTTAGTTGCCCCAACATTTTCAGTGGATCGGATGCTGGGCACCAATCCGATCTGTGTTGCTGCTCCCGCAGGAGAAGAACCTGCATTTGTTGCGGACCTTGCAACAACAACGGCAGCGAATGGAAAATTAGAAATACTTCAGCGAAAAAATCAGAAAGCTCCAATAGGATGGATACAGGATAAAAACGGTGATCCTTCCAATGATCCGCATGAATTAAAAAATGGCGGAGCATTATTGCCGCTTGGCAGTGACAGAGAACACGGCAGTCATAAAGGTTATGCATTGGGAGCAGTGGTAGATATTTTTTCTGCATTATTGAGTGGAGCAAATTATGCGCCGTGGGTGCCTCCGTTTCCTGCATATGTTCCGATGCCTGTTGAACAACCGGGTAAGGGCATCGGTCATTTTTTTGGAGCCATGCGAATCGATGCGTTTCGTCCGGCTGATGAATTCAAACAACATATGGATCATTGGATCCGTGGATTCAGAAATGCAAAAACAGTGGTGGGTGAAACAAAAGTGCTCGTTCCCGGAGATCCGGAACGGGAAATGCAGGAACAAAGATTGAAAGAAGGCATTCCAATTATAGAACCGGTGGTAAAAGACCTGGAGCAATTGGCAGTAAAATTCAATGTGCCGTTTATTTGATCAAGTCTATGATGTTTGAACCTATCACCAAAGTGTTGACAAGTTTTTCAGGGCAACCTGTAAAAGTTCATTTGGTGTCTACCGGCGGAGTAATTGTGAAAACAAAATTCCGTGAAGCAAAGAGGACAGGTTTGATCGCTATGATCGATTTCATGCTGGATAAAAAATTCACAGAATGGATGCCGATCTGGGTAATAATCATCGAACATCCGGAAGGAATATTTGTAATTGATACCGGTGAAAATTCCAATGTCAATGATCCGGGTTATTTCAGATCATCGGGATGGTTTGCCAATTGGTTTGACTCTACGCAATTCAAATTCAAAGTAATCAGGGAAGAAGAGATCGATCAGCAATTAATTGCCTTGTATATTCCGATTGAACGTATTAAATCAGTTGTTCTTACCCATCTTCATCTCGATCATATTGATGGATTAAAATATTTTCCAAAGACACCGATATTAGTCAACCGGGCAGAATGGAAAAAACCGTTTGGTGATCTCCCTAAATTATATCCGCAATGGTTTCAACCAACTTTGGTTGATCTGGATAAAAACTTTGATGAATTTGATATGGCATTTTATTTAACCAATGAAAAAGATTTGATTGTAGTAAGAACTCCGGGACATACATGGCACCATTGTTCTGTGCTATTGAAAACAAAAGAATGCGTAGTGTTTTTCGGCGCTGATATTTGCTACTCGCAGCAACAATTGATCGATAATAAATATTCCGGGGCAAATGCCAGTCATAAACTGGCAAAAGACACCTATTCAAAAGTCCGGTCATTTTGTAAAAACAATAAAGTGGTCTTTATTCCATCACATGAAGCCGCTGCTGCGGATCGGTTGAACAAACTGCAACCGGTTGTTATTGGTGAGTAAATGCAGTTTTCCTAACAACTGTTTTGCTGTTATGCCATTATCTTTGCACCTCAATTTTAAAAAAGTAACAGAGCGTAGTTTATGAAAGTGATGAAATTTGGCGGCACCAGCGTTGGCAAACCGGAGCGGATGCATCATATTGTTTCGCTGGTGACAAAAGAAACCGAGCCAACAATTGTAGTATTATCAGCTTTATCAGGCACTACTAATGCATTAGTGGAAATAGGAGAGCATCTTGCAAAAGGGGATCGTACTGCGGCACGGCAATGCA
>DASZPW010000407.1:0-27331 GCA_035550155.1 Chitinophagaceae bacterium
ATTGTTGATCATGATCCCGATCCAGGCCAATAATGCATTGCCGGATTGGTATACACCAAGGGGGTTGCCCTTTTCGATATTCGCTTCCGTCATGTCCACATAATTATCACCTAACACGCTTCTTACAAATGCCGGATCATGACGGGAAGAAAAATAACCGACAATAAAAAACAGCGTAAATAAAATAAACGTAAATAATACAAGGCTATGATACTTACGAATCGTGAGCGGAAGTTCATACTTCCAGAAAGCTACTAACCGGTTGCTTTCTTCTTTTCTGTTTTGATAAATGCCGATATAAATTTTCGAAGCCTGCCCGTTGATAAATTGGGTCACTTTTCCTGAAGGATAAAATGTTTTTGCGTAAGCCAGGTCATCCAGCAGTTGCGTAAAATCTTTAGCCATTTCATCGGCATCCTTTGAAGGCTGATTTTGAATTCGTTCCCACCGATCTTTATTCTTTTTTATAAAAAGTGCTTCCCGCAATTTTCATGTATTAAGTTTGTAAAATACTATTTTTTGCCGCAGGAAACTACGGCCCCTAAAATTTTAGTGTTCTAAAAACGATATTTGCAAATTGTCTCTCTTCAACATATGACTGATGGGCATCGTACGAATACCAACAAACTTCAACATTGACCTTGAATTTGAACTACCGGAATTCTACCGAAGATTTTTTGCCTTACTCATCGACCTGGTAGTGATCTACATTTATCTTATCGTAGCAGGTGCAATCCTGCGAAACATTTACTCCGGACGTCATTCATATTCTGATGATGATATTTATAATTATTCATTCATCAGATTGTTATTTATGGTTCCTGTATTAGTATATCACCTAGCATGTGAGGTCACAATGAAAGGACAAAGTATCGGGAAAAAAATTATGGGGATCCGTGTAGTGAATGAAACAGGCAGTAAACCGTCAATCAGCCAGTTTATCATCCGATGGTTGTTGCGTGTATCCGATTATGCAGTGATATTGCTCATTTTTTTGTACGCATCATATGGACCTGGTGCATTTATTTATATTCCATCCCTACGTTGGTTTGCACTGCTGGCATTTGTTTTCCTCGGTACGGACGTAGTCCTTGTTGCCAGTTCTAAAAAGGGGCAGCGACTAGGGGATATTCTAGCCAAAACTATTCTCATCCGCACTTCTACAAAAGGAAGTATTAATGACACTGTATTTATGATGGTTGAAGACTCTTATACTCCTTCTTTTCCCCAGATCATGCGGCTTAGCGATAAAGATATTAATGCTATTAAAAGCATTTTAGAAACATCCCGCAAAAAAGGAGATTATAAAATTGCGCAGGCTGCCAGCGAAAAAATAAAAAATCATCTTCAGATAAATTCTTCCCTGTCCCCTTTTGACTTTCTGGAAGTGTTATTGAAAGATTACAATTACCTGTCGGTAAAATAAAAAACCAGGCATACAAAATCTTTAGAAGTTATTTTGTCGCCAGTTGAACTACGCTTAATACAAAAAGCAGCAGGCAAATGATACATATGATGGCCCAGAATGCAAAATAATTTCTGGCAGCCGCAAAACCCGCACTCAGCGAATATTGGTCATTGGCCCGTAATGCAGCATTGATCTTACTTCCGAAATTCAAACAGAAGATCGAACTGATGAACATCACTAACCCTAATATGATATATACTGCCATCCCGATATTTCCCATTAATGAAGCGTTTTCCCCCAATTCTGCATTTCCTTTCAGCGCAGATTGAACAAGTATACCAAGAATAATGAATAAAATACCCAATATCAATCCCACTACGCCCAACACTTTTGACCACGAAGCAGCACTTCGAAGTGCCTGGTGGGCATTGGTATCAATATTTAATTGAAATAATGATCCGGGAGGCGGCGGCGGAGTTTGATTCATATCCATAAAAAAATATTTGGTGGTTTATTAAATGTAGAGCTAACTGAAGTTTTCTACAAATTTTTTTATCCTTATTTTATGCTCTTCATTCTTCAATCAGTATGCCCTGGCAAAAAGCACTCTTTGCCGGGAAGGTTTTCCGGTCAGGATACATGTGCCATCCTCCATCGGATTATCCAGTGGAATGCAACGGATCGTAGCTTTGGTTTTTTCTTTTATGGTGGTTTCAGTTTCTGTCGTTCCATCCCAATGTGCAGAAATGAACCCCCCTTTCTCATCCAGCAATTTTTCAAATTCATCCCAGCTGTTTGCAGGTGTGATATGCTCCTGTTGATACGCCTTTGCTTTATTAAACAAGTTCTGCTGAATGTCTATCAATAAACGATCGACATATTGTGCGATGCCATCTGCATGAACTGTTTTCTTTTCGCTGGTATCCCGGCGGGTTACTTCTATCTGATTTTTTTCCAGGTCCCTTGCGCCCAATGCCAGTCTTACCGGAACTCCTTTCATTTCATATTCTGCAAATTTCCATCCCGGCCTGGTGTTATCATTATCGTCAAACTTTACACTAATACCGAGATTTTTAATGTTCTCCATGATCTCTTTTGCTTTTGCATTGATCTCTTGCTTTTTTTCATCGCCTTTATACACGGGGATGATCACTACCTGCAATGGAGCGATCTTGGGCGGTAACACCAAACCCTGGTCATCACTATGCGCCATCACCAATGCTCCGATCATGCGTGTACTCGAACCCCAACTGGTAGCCCACACATAATCCAGCTTATTTTCTTTGCTTAAAAATTTTACATCAAATGCTTTTGCAAAATTTTGGCCGAGGAAATGCGAAGTACCGGCTTGCAATGCTTTACCATCCTGCATCAAAGCCTCGATGCAATAGGTATCTACAGCACCCGCAAAACGTTCACTTTCGGTTTTAACGCCACGTATCACCGGCAGTGCCATAAATTCTTCTGCAAAAGTTGCATACACATTCAGCATTTTTTTTGTTTCTTCTATCGCCTCTTCTGCAGTAGCATGAGCTGTATGGCCTTCCTGCCATAAAAATTCTGCAGTGCGTAAGAATAATCGAGTTCGCATTTCCCAACGCACCACATTACACCATTGATTGATCAGCAATGGCAAATCCCGATACGATTGTATCCAATCTTTATACGTATTCCAGATGATCGTTTCGCTGGTGGGGCGAACAATCAGTTCTTCCTCCAACTTTGCTTCCGGATCGACGACGATGCCCCCTTCCGGATCATTTTTCAGCCGGTAATGCGTAACGACCGCACATTCTTTGGCAAAGCCTTCCACATGCGCTGCCTCTTTTCCAAAAAAACTTTTGGGAATAAACAATGGAAAATATGCGTTGACATGCCCGGTATCCTTAAACATCTTATCCATAGCAGCCTGCATTTTTTCCCACAGTGAAAAACCATAAGGTTTGATGACCATGCAGCCTCTGACCGCCGAATAATCAGCCAGGCCACCTTTTAAGATGAGATCATTGTACCATTGTGAATAGTCCTGCGCTCTTGAAGTAATTTCTTTGCTCATAAAATCTGTTTGTTCTTTTCCTAACTTTTACGTTTAAATTAACAATGAATGACACAATTTTACAACCGGATGGCAAAAGATTTGCGGCCATATAAATATGTGACATTTAAGTCGCACAAAAGTAGTAACTTCAATATTAATTAATTTAAACCACTTGCCATGAAACCATCAATTTTACTCCTGGCATTAATTTCAGTGACGATTGTTTTCAGCAATTGCTCCACTGCCTACAAAACAGGTCAAACTCCTGACGATGTTTATTATTCCCCAACCCGTCCGCAGGATGAGTACCTCCGAGTGAACAATAACGACGACCAAAGATATTACGGCGATGACTATTATGATGACCGGTACCTGCGCATGAAAGTGCACAATCCCGAACTATGGTCAGATCTTAATGACTGGTATTACTATGGAGAACGCTATAATTACGGGTATAGTTATTTCAATAATTATGACACGTATTTCATGAATAATACCTGGAATCCATGGACATACTGGAACAATTATTATAATCCCTACTATTATAATTATGTTGTAATTAATCCTAAAATCAGCCACACGTACACGGCCCCACGTACAGTGAACCTGAATACGTTTAACAACAGGAGATTGCTGGATCAGAGTTACAATAATTCAAGACCTAATTCAATTTTTAATAATTCAAATAAATTCAACACTAGAAATACCAACAATAATACCGGAAGTTTCCTGAGAAATATTTTTAGTGGTGGAAATTCTTCCGGCAATTCCGGAAGTACATCTTCCCGGAGCAGTAGCAGCAGCAGTTCAGGGTCTTCCAAAAGCAGCAGCAGCGCACCGGTAAGAAAATTCTAATGACCCCGCACCAACTTCCTTTCAAAGGAAGTTTTTTTATAACCAAAGTTCAGTACGCTGGACCTATTACTTAATGTTTCATAATTACTGATACAATGAAAAAAATATTTTTCATCATAGCCTGTACTACATCCTTTGTGCAACTATTTGCACAGGAACCTGCAGATGCATTACGATATTCCCGGTATATCCCCGGCGGAACTGCACGGGAAAAAGCAATCGGCGGTGCAATGGGATCCCTGGGCGGAGATATTTCAGCCGTTTTTGTTAATCCTGCGGGGCTTGGTTTTTACAAAACCGGTGACTTTGTTTTGACACCGGCATTCAATCTTCTTAATAACAAAGCTGATTATTTCGGACATAATGAAAAAGACAAAAAAAATAATTTGGCATTCGGTACTACCGGATTTGTGATCGGCGGAAGTACGCCACGGGAAGCACAGCGAAACAGAAGTTCAGCGATCAGTATTGCGATCAACCGAACAGCTGATTTTAACAGCAATATATTATACCGTGGTATCAATAATCAAAGTTCTTACTCCCAAAAATTTTTAGAAGAAATACGCAATAACAATATTACGGATGCAAATGCCGTGGCCCAGAATTTTCCTTTCGGAACCAGTCTTGCATTCAATACCTACTGGATCGATACGGTTGCCGGAGGTTCTTCAGGCAATTACCAGTTCCAGTCAAGAGCAGTACCATTGCTGCCGACAGGTTTGATTCAGGAAAACAGCGTTACCAGTAAAGGTGGAATTACAGAATTTGCCTTGGCAGGTGCTGCTAATTATCGGGATAAATTATATGTAGGTTTTACTCTTGGATTCTCTCTGCTGAATTATGAACGAACATCTCAATTTTCTGAAGCTGATGCCACCACGGACCCTGATAACAAATTTGATTTTGCCAGCATCTCCGAGACTCTACAAACAAGTGGCGGCGGCGTGAACCTTAAAGCCGGCATCATTTATAAACCTACTGAATCAATTCGCCTGGGATTAGCGATCCATTCTCCCACTTTTTATCAATTGACAGATAAGTACAGCGCTTCCGTAACAACGAATACTGAGAACTACCAGGGTGAGCAGACACAGAACTCAGGAATTTTCACCGGAGGACAGGATGGACAATTCAAATACTGGATGTTTAATCCGTACCGAATCATCGGTAGTGCTTCGTACGTGTTACATGAAGTTGAGGATGTTAGAAAACAAAAAGGATTCATTACTGCCGATATTGAATATGTAAATTACAAAGCTTCCTCTTTTTCAACTGATCCTAATAATGATGATCAAAGTTCGAGAGATTATCTTAAATCATTGAACAAAGCAATCGACAATGCCTATAAAGGAGCTGTAAATTTTCGTGTAGGTGGTGAATTAAAGTTTACCACAATTATGGCAAGACTTGGCGCTTCATATTATGGTAATCCTTATAAGGACCTAAATGGAGAAAAAGGGAACAAATTCCAGGCTAGTGGTGGGTTGGGTTACAGAAATAAAGGGGTTTTTGTAGATCTTACATATGTCTATACCATGGGCAAAGACGTTCATTTTCCTTACCGGTTGCAATATGCCCCCTTCTCCGGTGCCAGTATAAAAAGTACAGGCGGCAATGTTATCGTGACTGTTGGATTTAAAATGTAGTGATTTTTTTTGCGAAAAAGATCTCAGGGAATGTTGTGACTAAGAATCTCCTGTTACTGACAAATCGTGCATTTTGCAGTGAATAACCACAGCGAACGTTGTCTCTCTTATTACAAATTATGAATCAATAGGAACATTATACTTTGTTGTTGTCCCATGCCGAATCCAGTAAATCCGATCGCAACAGAGTATTTTGACTTTTCGCTATGTCCTGAAGTTAGAACTTATGGAAGTGCTAACGGCAAAAATTCCTTTAGCTTTATATCATGACAGAATTTATTGATCGCAGCCAGAAAATAAGAGAAAAAAGTTTTCTGCGCATGGTGCCGCTCTTTGCACTGGCTGGGCTGCTTTGGTCGGTAATGTATTATTATTATGGCGCTACTGCCGCTGCAATGATCCCCGGTATTTATTCCATCATTTCTTTTTTGTCATTACTATACTATCGTTGGTATAAAAATTATCCTCTTTTCCGTAACATACAACTGGTACTGATATTACTGCTTCCATTTTTATTACATTTAAGCCTGGGTAATATTATTTCTTCCAGCGCAGTTATCCTATGGAGTACACTTTGTCCCCTTGGCGCCCTGGCATTTTATAATACAAAAGCTGCCACTTATTATTTTATTCTTTTCATACTGGTCATGATTGCGGCATTTGTCCTGGAAAATAAGATAGTGCAGGTTGAAACTAAATTGCCGGACAGCCTGGTCAATCTACTATTCATACTAAATATTTCTGCAGTTACCTTTCTGACCTTTTATGTCTTGCGGTATTTTGTTTATCAAAATGAAATTGTAAAAGAACAATTGAATAAAGAGCAGGAATTATTAGCAATTGAAAGAGAAAAATCGGAAAAACTGCTGCTGAATATTCTTCCTGCCTCCATTGCAGATCGGTTGAAAGCCGGAGAAAAGACAATTGCTAATGAATATCCGGAAGTTGCCATTTTATTTGCTGATATTGTCGGTTTCACTAAAACCACTCAGCATATCCCTCCTGCCAGGCTTATTGAAAACCTGAATAAGATCTTCACTCATTTTGACATGTTAGTTGAACAATATGGCTTAGAAAAAATAAAAACAATCGGAGATGCATACATGGTTGTGTCCGGATTAAAAGCTGATCAGCCGGATCATATAAACCGAATCACCGAATTGGCTCTGAAGATGGCTGGCGATATTGATACATTCAGCCTGGATGGAAATACCAAGTGTACAATAAGGATCGGCCTTCATATCGGACCCGTTGTTGCTGGCGTGATCGGCACAAAGAAATTTTCGTATGATGTATGGGGCGATGCTGTTAATACTGCCAGCAGGATGGAATCGTTTAGTGAACCGGGTATGATCCAGGTTTCCGAAAATTTTTATGAATATATTAAAGATGATTATGAATGTGAATTCCGGGGGAAGATTGATATAAAAAGTAAAGGCATGATGAATCTTTATTTTCTGAAAGGGAAACGAAATAGTTATTAAAAAAAATAGTTTTTTACTTAGTTGAAAGCGCAGACTTCTCAACTTTTCATAAAAATACATACAGCTACTATACAACGATCATATAAACAAACCATCTGCTTTATTGATTTTTATACTATTTTGTAAATTTTATTTTACAGGGACAAATGGTTTTTAATTTTACCAGGGATTATATTTTAGAAGATGCGTACGTTTTATTACGTCCGCTGGAAGCAAGCGATTATGAACATTTACTTTATTATTCGATGTACGAACCTGATATATGGCAATTTACATCCGAAGGGCCCGACAGTCCTGAACGTTTGAAAACTTATATTGATACAGCAATACAACGCAGGCTGGAACAAAAAGAATATCCTTTCATAATTTTTCACAAAAAAGATAACTCATACATAGGCAGCACCCGCTTTTATGATTTCCAACAGGAGCAACAAACCATCCAGTTAGGATATACATGGTATGGCAAAAAATACCAGGGTAGCGGGATCAATAAAAATTGCAAATTCCTTCTTTTTGATTTTGCTTTTGAACAAATATACATAGAGCGCATCGGCCTGGCAACTAATAACAGAAATGAAAAAAGTCTCAGGGCTATGAAAAGTTTGGGTTGCAAAGTGGAACGCATTCTTCGTAATTATGGAACTCTAAAAGATGGTTCCGGGATTGATGCCGTTCTGTTAAGCATTTTAAAATCAGAATGGCAGAATGGATTGAGTCAACAACTAAAAAATAAATTACTGCATTAAATAAGCTAAATACATTCTACAATTGAATATTCATTTAGATTAAACCTTTCCGCATTTTTCTTTGATGTATGAAATGATCTCATGCAATTGATATGGATAAAACCAGGCAATATCTTTATCTTTTCTGAACCAGGTCATCTGCCGTTTGGCATATTGTCTTGTGTTTTTTTTGATCAGTTCTACAGCTTCCTCCAATGAAATTTCTTTATCGAGGTATTCAAACAATTCAGAATAACCAACTGTTTGTAATGCATTAAGACCTCTAAAAGGAATAAGTTGATTCACTTCTTCCGGCAATCCCTGATTCATCATCTCTTCCACTCTCAAATTAATATTGCGGTGGAGTTCTTCTTTAGGCAATTCCAACCCGATCTTTACAATATTAAAATTCCGCTTTGACGATACTCCTTTCCGGAACGATAAAATGGATTGGCCTGTTGTTTCCAGCACTTCCAGTGCCCGTATCAGTCGCTGCGGATTTTTTATCTCGCCTTTCTGATAAAATTCAGGATCCTTTTCTTTTATCTCCTGCTGCAGCCAGGACAAGCCTTTTTTTTCATAATTCAAAAATATTTTTTCCCGGATAGTGGCATTGGTAGCGGGTATTTGATGCATCCCTTCGCAAAATGCTTTGATGTATAAACCTGTACCTCCGACCATCACAGCGACATCATGCGTTTTGAAAATCTCATTCACTTTTTCCAACGCATATTTTTCAAACACTGCAGCGTTCACTTCATCTTTTATAGAATGAGAGGCAATAAAATAATGCCTGACTTTTTTCAATTCTTCAGCTGAAGGCCTGGCCACACCGATTTTTAGTTCTTTAAAGCATTGACGACTATCGGCAGAGATGATCTCTGTATCAAAATGCAAAGCCACTTGAATAGCCACAGCAGTTTTCCCGACAGCAGTGGGCCCTACAATTAATACTACCGTTTTATTTGGTGAAAGAGTCATGTATCACCTGCTATACGATGCTATCTGATCTGTATATGAAGTATAGTGTACGTTATATTTCATCTCCGCCATCTTCAGCAATTTCACCATCTGATAAACCAAGATCATCAGTTTCACCTTCCTCACCTTCTTCGCCAAAGCCTTCAGTGCCTTTACTGAGATCATATTTTTCTTCCACATCTGCAAACTTTTCGCCCAGCAATCCTTTGGTGCCATACTGGCTGGGCGGAATACCTTCAGCACGGACCACTGCCGGATAAGAGAGCTTGGGATCAATATCTTTGGATACATTAATCAACTCTACAAGAAATGTCCAGTTCTTATTAAAATCATACAAATAAATAAATCGCTGGTTGGGATCCCTGATCTCTGAACTAATAATCGTTTCAGACATGATCAAGGGCGGCGCCTTATACTCTTTATCATATTTTTCCAAACTGATCTCCCTGCCCCGCTGCCAATGATCATTACTTCTGAAAAAAGTAGCCTTATGCTTATTGTCAAAATCGTACGACTTTAATATTGCATTATGCAAATCCTGGAACGTTTGTGTATGCGGTATCGCAATATCCCGGTATACACTTTCGTCCTCTTCGAAATAGATCCTGAATTTTAGAATTGCCATATCACGAATTTACAATTAATTGCTGTAGCTGCAAGAGCCCATCATTATGATCCTGCCTTTGCAGGTTTCAGTCCCATTTCATTTGCTTTGCGCAACATAAATTCATATGCAGCATCATAAGTGTTTGGAATTATTCCATCCAACATGGCTTCCTTGATGGCATTTTTCAGATAGCCAACCGGTTTTGATGGCGCCAATGCAAATATCTCCATGATCATCTCTCCGCTGATCGGTGGCTGCCAGTTGCGGATATGATCTTTTTCTTCCACTTCCTTACAACGACGGCGTACCATATTGAAATTTTCCTGGTACTTTTTTACTTTATATTTATTTTTTGAAGTAATATCAGCTTCACATAATAACATCAATGCTTCAAAATCATCACCGGCATCGAATAACAAACGTCGAATGGCAGAGTCAGTAATATTTTCTTTCGTTAAACTAATCGGTCGCAGATGGAGCTCCACTAATTTCCTGACGAAATGCATTTTCTCATTCATTGGTAATTTCAACTTTGAAAATATTTTCGGCACCATTCTTCCACCCACCACTTCATGACCATGAAAGGTCCATCCATGATCTGCTTCAAATTTTTTTGTTGCAGGTTTGGCAATATCATGCAACAATGCCGCCCAACGTAACCAAAGATCATCTGTTTTTTGAGAAAGATTATCAAGTACCTGCAATGTGTGATGAAAGTTATCTTTATGTCTGTGCCCGTCTTTATATTCTGCGCCGGCAAGATCTACCAACTGAGGTAAAATAATATGCAATAAGCCGGTTTCGTACAATAGCAAAAAGCCAACCGAAGGTTTAGGACTCAAAATAATTTTATTCAATTCATCTGTGATACGTTCCTGCGAAACAATACTGATGCGGTACGCATCATTCTTCATAGCCTCAAAAGTTTTTTCTTCAATGGTAAATCCCAATTGAGCTGCAAACCGTGCAGCCCGCATCATTCTGAGGGGATCATCGCTGAAAGTAAGTTCTGGATCCGAAGGGGTACGGATCGCTTTTTTGTTCAGATCATTTATTCCCATAAATGGATCGATCAGTTTCCCGTAATCATTTTCATTCAAACTGATGGCAAGGGCATTGATCGTAAAATCGCGACGAATCTGATCATCTTCCAGGGTGCCGGGAACTACATCCGGTTTGCGGGTATGATAGCGATAACTTTCTTTGCGTGCACCAACAAATTCAATATCCATTTCATCCACTTTAAAATGAGCCGTTCCGAAATTTTTAAAAAAATTAACATGTGGCACCGGATTGAACCGTTTGGCCGCTGTTTTAGCCAAAGCAATACCATCTCCAACACAAACAATGTCGGCATCTTTGTTGGGCCTGCCAATGATCTTATCCCTCACAAAACCGCCGATAATATAACAAGGCACACCCATTTCAGCAGCGGCATGGGCAATTTTTTTAAAAACAAACAATTCCTTTTCGGTGCAGGCGATTTCCATAAACGCAAAAATAAGGAAGGAAGGCTGATGAGGATGAATGGCTTTTTTGTCGATTTTTCAATTAGAAAATAAATAAGTTACCCTCTTCCCAGGTATGCAGCAAAAAAATTGTCTAAGAAAATTTATCAAGACCTGCAGGTTATTACTTTTTAATTAATTTATAATTCTTGTATTCTCCAATCCTGAACCCGATAAAATCTTCAATCGGTTGCATGATCCTGTCCTTGGTACGCCACACTGATTTTTTTGGATCAAAAACGAATTTCCAATCCTGTGCATTCACTTTTTCCTGCATCACACGGGGATGTGTTCCTTTGAATTTTTCCAGCCGGTCATATCCATATTGCTCCATTACCTGCTCTACCAATGGCGGAGTCTTTTCATAAAATGCCCCGATAGTCTGTGCTTTCTTGGTTTTTAATTTAGGTCCTCTTACTTCGGTGTAATGATAGATCGGGGCATCAATTTTTTTTACCCTGAGCTTTTCTCCTTTTTCTGCTCCATTCTCGTATGCCTGAAAATCTCTGAACTTCCGGAAACCCTGCGAATCACGGTAAGCCCGCACATTCAATCCATTCCGGAAAATTCTAACTTCAACAGGATGCACCCTTCGGGAAGTTCTTATATAATCATATCCACCCCAAAAATGGATAAAAGGCAGTATGAATCCTTCCACTCTTTTATCTGCATCATTGTCTTCGATCGCTTTTTTGATCCGGGGAAGATCTTTTTCATGGATCACTTCATCAGCCTGTATATGAAAAGCCCAGTCGCCGCTGACCGCATCAAGTGCGGTATTAGACTGCTGTGCAAATATTTTCCCATTGTTGCGTAGCGCCGTGTCCCAGACGGTATCAATGATCCTGATCTTATTATCTTGTAATTTTTCAATAGCTTCACGGGTGCCGTCAGTGGAATCCCCAACTGCAACAATAAATTCATCACAGACAGGTAAAACCGATCGATAAGCTTCGAGAAACGGCACTCCATAATCAAACCCATTTCGCACATAAGAGAACCCCGATATTTTCATAGTATTATTTTATATTTCTTTTTGATTGTTTTTGCAACTTAAGCAAATTAGCATATTTGAGATAAGAAAAATAGGCTTGCGTAATAGAAAGTGTGATGCCATCCAATCCATGAAAAATTCCTTTTTCAAAAAAATAAGATTTACAAAAATTAAAAGTACCATTAATCAATGGCCTAAATACCGTTACTTTTCTTCCACGATCAAACATTTGCTTTGCATTCCATTCTGCATATAAATTCTTTTTTGCGATCAATTGAGACAAAGAACTCCATCCGTAATGCAAGATATGAGTATTGATCTTTTTTAAATTCCTGTACTGTACTTTCTGATGCACCATGTCCGTTGACGGACTGGCAGATCTTTTATTGAAAAACCTAATCTTCCTGTCTGGATACCAACCTGCAAAATTGATGAGTTTATCCCCCAAATAATTTTTTACCCGAAAACTGAAAGCATCATATTTATCCTGCACATACCCACCCGACCGGATAAAATCAATACTGTCTGTGTCCAAAAATTCATCAGCATCCAAATTAAGTATCCAATCATTTTTACAGTACGTAACTCCGAATATTCTTTGAGGCCCGTCTCCGAGGAATTTTTGTGATAACACTTTCGCTCCTTTAGATGCAGCAATGTTACAAGTATCATCGGTACTGAAAGAATCAACGACGATCACTTCATCACAAACTTTGAACAGCCCATCGATGCAAGCACCAATAAATTTTGATTCATTGTAGGTTATCACTAATCCAGAGATTGGCATAAATTATAATTAACGAGACATGACCTGAAAATGGAATTGAATACTTTATTCAAAAATATTTATAATACGGGAAAGCTGATTCAAATGTGGTGGAAAATATTCTGCTCTCAGCCAAAACAAAAAATAAGCCATGCGGATAACGGGATCGGGTTATATGGCTGAATAAATCCGATATTTGCAGGCGCCAGATAATTTATACTTACTAATAAAATACATTAATGAAAGTATCCGGTTTCTCCTTTATTAAAGATGCTGTTATTTTCGGTTATCCAATAGTAGAATCCATTCGTTCCGTGTTGCCGCTTTGTGATGAATTTGTAATAGCAGTGGGAAATAGCAATGATGGCACAAGGCAATTGATCGAGAACATGCATGAACCGAAAATCCGAATCATTGATACCGTATGGGATGAAAACCTGCGTACTGGCGGCAGGGTGCTGGCAGCAGAAACAGACAAGGCTTTTAAAGAATTATCGCCTGCAAGTGACTGGGCATTTTATATTCAGGGAGATGAAGTGTTGCACGAAAAATATATCGGGGTCGTGAGGCAGGCAATGGAAAAATATTTAGATAATAAAAAAGTGGATGGCTTACTTTTCAATTATCTCCATTTCTGGGGATCCTTCGATTATGTAGGTGATTCTTCCCGATGGTACCGAAAAGAGATACGGGTGATCAGGAACGATAAGAGCATTTATTCCTATCGTGATGCCCAGGGGTTCCGTAAAGGAGATAATGAAAAACTTCGTGTAAAACCGATCAATGCATATATCTATCATTATGGTTGGGTGCGGGAACCTAAAGCTATGCACAATAAAGCAACAGGCATTATAAAATATTGGAGTGAAGAAGGATATGACGAAAGAAAAATAGAATTTGATAAAAATGAATTCGACTACACTAAAATTGATGTATTGAAAAAGTTTAATGACACGCATCCAACAGTCATGCAGGAACGAATTGCGAAAAAAAACTGGCAATTCAATTATGATATTTCAAAAAACAAACCTAAACTAAAAGACAGGTTCAAAAACGCATTGGAAAAAATTACCGGCCGGCGTTTTTTTGACTATAAGAATTATAAGATAATCTGAATTTCGTAAGTACCAGCTGTTTTACTTCAACCGGCATTACTGCAAACATCGTTTAACTAGATCTTTTTCTGTTAAGTTCAAAATTTTTTCGGGTGATTCAATCAGGGGCGAATAACAGTGATCTGCCCATTTTCCCATTTTATCACTGAAGAAGGTTGCGCTTCGTGCTCGTCATCTTGTCTGTATGTGACAGTATAATCCACTCCGTTTTTAATTAGTTCGCTCACATGCCTGAACGTACGGGGTGATGAGGCACCGGAAATATTGGCCGAAGTAGAAACGATCGGCTTCCCAAAATCCCTGATCAGCCGTTTACAAAATTCATCTTTGCAGATTCTGATAGCAACGGTTCCGTCCTGACCGATAAGATTCGTAGCCAGGTTTTTTGCATTTTGATAAATGACTGTTGTAGGTTTTGTCGCACGGCGCAGGTATTCAAATATCCGATGGTCAGGATGTTCTACATATTTTTCGATTTCTTTTTCATCCGCCATCAAAACGATCATTGCTTTTTCACCCGGTCTTTTTTTTAACTCATAAATTTTTTCAACCGCTATTTCGTCAGTTGCATCGCAGCCAATGCCCCAGATCGTGTCGGTTGGATACAGGATCAATCCTCCTGACTTTAATACTTCAACACATTGAATGAGATTATAAGTGAAATTGTTCATCTGCCTGATAAGCTATTGTAACAAATGGGATTTTTTGGCAATTGAGCTATAATACTAAATGATGTTGAACAGACAGGTCATCCAGCCATTTTATTATCTTAATACAAAATCTTCTAAAAATTTTGTATTAAAATTGCCGGAACGGAACCGCTCATCTTTCATCAGCTGCAAATGAAAAGGAATGGTGGTTTTTACTCCTTCAATGACGTACTCGCTCAGCGCTCTGTACATGGTATCAATTGCTTCCTCTCTCGTTTGCGCCATAGTGATGAGTTTCCCGATCATGGAATCATAATATGGCGGAATTACGTAGCCTGCATACACATGGCTGTCCACCCGAACACCGTGACCACCGGGTTGATGAAAAGTGGTGATCTTGCCGGGTGATGGACGAAAATCATTATACGGATCTTCTGCATTAATGCGGCATTCAATAGCGCACATCTCCGGTTCATAATCCCTTCCGGATATCCGCTCTCCCATCGCAATCTTTATTTGTTCTTTAATGAGATCAAAATTGATCACTTCTTCCGTTACACAATGTTCTACCTGGATACGGGTATTCATTTCCATGAAATAGAAATTGCGGTTTTTATCAACGAGAAATTCAATGGTGCCCACACTTTCATAATTGATCGCACCTGCTGCTTTTTTAGCAGCTTCGCCCATTTTGTAACGCAATTCAGGCGTCATAAACGGCGATGGTGACTCTTCCACTAATTTCTGATGACGTCGCTGTATTGAGCAATCTCTTTCGCTGAGGTGACACACATTTCCATACTGATCACCCGCTACCTGAATCTCAATATGCCGGGGCTCTTCCACATATTTCTCCATGTAAATACCATCATTCTTAAACGCAGCTGCTGCTTCAGCTTTGGCAGTATTGTATGCCCGTTCCATCTCACTTTCTTCCCATACGATACGCATTCCCTTTCCGCCGCCTCCGGCTGTCGCTTTAAGTATGATAGGATAACCCATTTGTTTGGCAAGCCCTTTCGCCTCATCAAGACTTTGCAATAATCCCTCACCACCAGGTACAACAGGAACTCCGGCTTTTATCATTGTATCTTTTGCGGTGATTTTATCTCCCATCGAGTTGATCATCTCCGGAGTGGGCCCGATAAATTTGATGCCATGATCGCCGCATATTTGTGCGAATTTTGAATTCTCTGCCAGGAAACCATAGCCCGGATGAATGGCATCAGCATTGGTGATCTCTGCTGCAGCCATCAAGTGTGCAATGTTGAGATAGGAATCACTGCTTTGAGGCTTGCCGATACACACTGCTTCATCTGCAAACTTCACGTGTAAGCTGTCACGATCAGCTGTAGAATACACAGCTACTGTTTTGATCCCCATTTCCCTACAAGTGCGGATCACACGAAGGGCAATTTCTCCACGATTTGCAATTAGTATTTTATTAAACACTGTAGATAATTAAGAATTAAAAATTGAAAAGTAAAAATTCAAAATATGGTTATTTCAAACCGCCTGGCTTTTGAATTTTGACTTTTATCAGGAAGGTTCTACCAGGAATAAAGGCTGATCATATTCTACCGGCGAAGCATCTTCTGCGAGCACTTTTACAATCTTTCCTTTGATCTCACTTTCTATTTCGTTGAATAATTTCATGGCTTCTATGATGCATACGACCGTTCCCGGTGAAACTTCACTTCCAACTTCTACAAAATTGGGCTTGTCGGGGGATGCTTTCCTGTAAAATGTGCCGATCATAGGGCTCTTTATTGTGATCAGGTTGGTCTCCACAGTTTCTGAAACAGACGGTTTGGCTTTTTCGCCAGCCGGAGTAGAAGCCAGGTTTGTTTGTGTTGCCGGTTGCGCAGGAGCAGAGAACACAGGCTGCGGACTTACCGCCGCCCCTACTACCTGGGTAATTTTATCTTCCTTTTGTTTTATGGTTACTCTGAAATCTTTCTGTTCAATAGTTACTTCGCCAATATTAGATTTGTTGACCATCTTGATCAACTCCTGAATTTGTTTAAAATCCATGTTTTTCAATTTTGCAAGTGATTTTGGTTAAACATTAAAGGGAGCTAAAGATAAGCTAAACGATTTAAGCATTCCTAAGAATTGGTCGCTATTAGCCAAAAATGAGCAAAAAAGGATATTTTTAGCCTAAAAAATGGCGATTTAGTGCTTTTTTTAGCAAAAATCGCCCGATTATTCTTTTACCCTTTCTACATACTCACCTGTTTTAGTGTTTATGCGTATCAATTCACCGTCATTTACAAATAATGGAACATTTACCGTAGCACCTGTTTCTAAAGTAGCTGGTTTTAAAGTACGGGTAGCTGTATCTCCCCTCATTCCGGGTTCGCAGTAAGTGATCTGTAAAACGATCTTATCTGGAAGTTCTGCACCTAAAACCTGGTCATTGTCGGTATTAACCAGCAGTGAAACCTCCTGGCCTTCTTTCAGGTATTGTGGAGCATCAATGGAAGACTCATTAAGTGTGATCTGTTCAAAGGTCTGGTTATCCATAAAGCTATAGCCGGTATCGTCTTTATATAGAAACTGGTAGGTACGTCTTTCAACACGAACCGGGTTTATGGTATCACCACTGTTCCATACTTTTTCAATAGAGCGGTTATTATCCACTCCTTTCAGTTTCGCCCAAACCTTTGCTGCAGCTCGGGCTGTTTTATTTTCTCCAAATTCCACTACAGTATAAAGGCTTCCATCCATATTCAGGATCATGCCACGGCTGATATCTGCTGTTGTTGCCATAATGCTTTAATTCAAATTTTAATTCAAAAATTGAGGCCGCAAAGATAATACGGATACACCTGACAGCAAAGAGAAATACATCGATTGGCAGTACCTCAATTTGGGGTTTTATAGATTCAATTTTTTTCAAACTGATACCCTATCGCCGCCGTTTTGCCCATTATGCTGCAATGCAACTATTATCCTGTTAATCCGTCATAACAAAATACCTTGAAATGAATAAACCTTTACTTTTGAGCATTATGAAAAAACAGCTTTTCCTTCTCCTTGCGACCATTTGTACTTTAACGGCATCCGCACAAACTGATTCAACCAGATTGCCGGCTTATAAAAGATTTCCCAGCCTGCCACCTGTGAAACTGTTACTAACAGATAGCGTAAGGTATTTCACCAAAGATAATTTCAGCAAAAAAGAACCGGTGCTTATCATATTATTTAATCCGGATTGCGAACACTGTCAGAAGGAAACCGAAGAGTTACTGGACAGTATGGATCATTTCAAAAATGTCCAGATCGTAATGGCCACTATGATGCCGTTTGATAAAATGATCGCATTTTATAAACGTTACAAACTTGCTAACTACAATAACATAGTAGTTGCGCAAGACACTCAGTATTTTCTTCCCGTTTTTTATATGGTGAGCAATCTCCCCTACCTGGCGCTATATAATAAAAAAGGCGAATTGATCACTACATTCGAAGGCGCTGTGCCTATTCATAGAGTTTTTGAAGAATTCAATGAATAAATTATTTGCCTGATCTAAATCAGAAACGGTAACCACAAGTTGCAGTATCTTTGGCGATAAATTATTCTTTCACTCTTAAATTTCTCTTCATTCATGAAAATAACAGTCGTAGGTGCCGGCGCAGTGGGAGCAACAGTAGCCGACAATATTGCACGAAAAGAATTATGCACAGAACTGGTTTTGCTTGACATCAAAGAAGGCCTTGCCGAAGGTAAAGCGCAGGACATGATGCAAACCGCCGCTCTTCTTGGTTTTGATACCAGGATAACAGGTTCTACCAATGATTATTCGAAAACGGCAGGAAGTAATGTGGTCGTTATCACTTCCGGCATTCCCCGCAAACCGGGAATGACCCGTGAAGAACTGATCGGCACCAATGCCGGAATTGTAAAAGGCGTTTGCGAAAATATTCTGAAACATTCTCCCAATGCCATCATTGTAGTGATCAGCAACCCGATGGATACAATGACCTACCTCGCTTTGACATCAACAGGATTGCCAAAGAATAAGATCATCGGAATGGGAGGCATTTTGGATAGCTCAAGATTCAAATATCAATTAAGCCTTCGCCTGGATTGCAACCCCGCAGACCTGAATGCAATTGTTGTCGGCGGGCACGGCGACACTACGATGATACCGCTGATCCGTTTTGCAACATGGAACAGCGTTCCGGTTTCAAAATTTTTATCTGCAGAACAACAGCAGCAAATTATTAGCGACACGATGGTGGGAGGAGCAACACTCACCAAGTTGCTCGGTACTTCGGCATGGTATGCTCCTGGCGCATCCGGAGCAGCATTGGTGGAAGCCATCGTTAGGGATGAAAAGAAATTATTTTCCTGCTGCGTGGCATTGGATGGAGAATACGGACAAAAAGATATTTGCCTCGGTGTTCCCGTTGTCATTGGCAAGAACGGCTGGGAAAAAATTGTGGACTTCGGATTGAATGCAGACGAACAAGCCGCTTTCAACAAAAGCGCTGATGCGGTAAGAAGCATGAACAATGTGCTGAAGACATTATAATTGATAATCCCTATGTCTTAATGAGAACCTTCCGGCTTTGGAAGGTTTTTTTATTTTATGATCTCAAAACAAAGGCGAATCAATTTCCCTTCAAAATCAAACGGAGTGGTAGCAGCAGTAATATCTTTTATAGAAGTGGCCTTTATCTTTTCTTTAGCCAAAATGAATTTCCGGTAGTTCGTGCTGAAAAATAAAGTTCCGCCATTCTTCATGGATCGCAAACAAAGATTGATCAGTTCAACATGATCTTGTTGAATATCGAGGAAACCTTCCATCTTCTTGCTGTTGCTGAATGTGGGCGGGTCCATGATCACAATATCAAAATGGTCAGCGCTTATTTTTTGTAAATATTGTTTTACATCCGCCCGTATATATTGGAATTTTGTTGAATCACTAAATGAATTCAACTGCATATTTCGTTCTGCCCATTTCAGATAAGTATTGGAAAGATCAACCGTGACCACCTCGCTTGCGCCGCCTGCTGCTGCATAAACCGAAAAAGAGCCGGTGTATGCAAAAAGATTCAACACATTTTTATTCGTACTTTCTTCACGAACCATTTGTCTCGTGATCCGATGATCCAGGAATAACCCGGTATCAAGGTAATCGCTGAGATTGACAATAAATTTCAAACCGTTTTCTTCAACAATGAATTCATGTTGCTTTGTCCCGGTTTTCTGGTATTGGCCTGTTCTTCCTGCTTTTTTTTGACGAAGCTTTACAAAAATATTCTCTGAGGGAACCATTAACATTTCCGAGAGCACGGCAAGGCTTTTATCCAGCCATTGCTCATGTTCTGAATCAGTCATACCGTGCCGGCGCCTGTATTCGGCAACATATAAATGATCACCGTAAAATTCAATGCTGAAAGGAAATTCAGGCAGATCATGATCGTACACCCGGTAGCAACTGACCGACGATCTTTTGGCCTGTTTACTCAAATGCCGGTAAACTTTTTGCAGCCGGTTGCGGAACATTATAAATTTTTCTTCCTGCACTGCTAACTATTGAATGGTTTTACGAAATTCGTGATCCGCTTTGATCGTATGTACGCCATTGTTGATATTGAAACCACAGGAGGCTATGCTGCTGCAAATGGCATCACGGAAATTTCCATATTTATTTTTGACGGCAACAAAATAGTGGAAAAATTTCAAACACTGGTGAATCCCTGTCAGCCGATTCCACGTTACATTACGGCTTTTACCGGCATCAATGATGAGATGGTAGCCAACGCTCCCAGGTTTGAAACAATAGCGGAGCAGGTGTACCGGATCCTTCATGATAAAATTTTCGTAGCTCATAATGTGAATTTTGATTATTCCTTTGTCAAAGAAGGGTTACATGCTGCAGGTTATTCATTTAATACAAAAAAATTGTGTACCGTACGACTCAGCCGGAAAATCTTTCCGGGATTTCCTTCTTACAGCCTGGGCAATCTTTGCGAATCGCTCCAGATAAAGATCAATGACCGGCACCGAGCCGCCGGTGACGCAGAAGCTACCGTAAAAGTTTTTCAGAAACTGCTGGCGCATGATAAAGAGCAGCACATTCAGAAAAGTTTGTTGCGCAATTCAAAAGAAAGTATGCTGCCGCCGAATGTACCCAAAGAACAATTTGAAAAATTACCTTCGCTGCCCGGCATCTATTATTTCCATGACGCCAAAGGAAAGATCATTTATGTTGGCAAAGCACGGAATATCCGCAACCGGGTAAATAGTCATTTCAGCAGTGGGTTTGAAGGCAGACAGAAACAAAATTTCGTTCGTCATACTTATTCCATAAGTTTTAAGACCTGTGCTACAGAATTGATGGCCTGCATACTGGAATCAACAGAGATTAAAAAGCTGTGGCCGGCATTTAATTATTCTCAAAAAAGATGGGAAGATGTATATGGCATTTATTCCTTCGAAGATCAGAATGGATATTTGCGGCTTGCAATAGAGAAAAATAAAAAGCATTTAAACTCAGCTTACACTTTTCATTATTTAGTGGATGGACATGCCGTGCTAAGGAAATTGATCCATGAATTTAATCTTTGTCCTAAACTCTGTTTTCTGCAAACGGATAACGAGCCTTGCTCAGGAATTGCTGAAGAAAAATGCTTCGGCGCCTGTGAACAAAAAGAAAAATCAAACCACTACAACAAAAGAGTGACGCAGGCAATCGAATCATTATCCGCTCAACCTTCTTATGCCATCATCGATAAAGGATTAAAAGATGATGAACAATCCTGCATTCTGGTTTGGAACGGTAAGTTTTACGGAATGGGTTATTTGTCTTCAGATATTTCAATCACAGAACCCGAACAATTGAAAGATCATATTACTCCTTATAAAGAAAACAGTTTCATCCGTAACCTGGTGAATGGATATGCTGCAAGATTTCCTTCAAAGATCATTTCTTTTTCCAATGAAACGATTCAATCAAGCCACTGAAAATTTTCACTGTGCGGCATATTGCTGAATACATGAACTACTTCCTGCGGAGGCGTCATCAATCTTCTTTTTACTGTATCCATCCAGGCGCCATCTACAGTAAGTATTGCCGCAACTGTATTGCTATTCTTTAAAATTTCATGTTGAATGCTCCATCGTGAGTAATCCCGTTTTGCTTTTAGCAAACGAAGGTTGATACTGACAGGATCATTGAGTCTTATCTCTTTTCTGAAAACACATTCTTCCCGGAATAGTATCGGGCCAAAATTCAATTGCTCCATCACTTCGGCAGTCAGTCCGTATGCGATGAGAAATTCTATACGACAAAAAGCCCCCCAATCATAATAAACGGAATGTCGCAAATGAAAATTAGGGTCCAGGTCAGACCAGCGAACCTGTATGTCTTTGATAAAATGTTCCATCATGCTTTTTTTATTTCCTGAAACCGGTAAAAGCTAAAAGCAGCTATAGTGCAGATGCCGGTTGCAGTGTACCAAAGTATATTAAATCCAAAAAAGTTTACGATCAGCGAACCGATTGTTGGCGCCAGCATATTCGCAAGCGAAAAAGAGATAGTATAGATCGAAGCGTATTGTCCCCGGTTGTGCTCTTTGCTTTTCGCCACCCAATATGTGTTAACAAAAGGGAACATCAGCATTTCACCTAAGGTAATGATCAACATGCTTAGTATCACAATCCCTCTTACAGGAGCAATAGTCAATGCAAGATAGGCCATCCCTATACAAAAAGCGCCGGAGCTGATATAAAAAGTACTTCGTCTTTTCCCTTCCAATTTATACACCAATATCATTTCCACCAGCGCAATGATCAATCCATTCATTGCTAATACAACGCCGATCAGCGATTCATTCATATGTACATGATCTTTGTAATAAACCGGCACAAGACTAAAAACCATCAGGAAACAAAATGCGACCAAAAAAACACAGAACATGAATTTCAGATAAACAGTGTCTCTGAAAACTGAATCCTTTTTTGAAACTTTTATTTCCCGTTCATGAAGCAAAGTCGTCACCCCGGTTTTCACTGGTCGTAAAAAGGTTCGCAACAGCATGGCAGCAATGATGCAGGTAATGCCGTCTACCCAAAATAACCAATGATAACTGATGGATGATAAAAATCCTCCCATTGCGGGACCGATGGAAAATCCAAGATTTACGGCAAGCCGATTCAATGAATAAGAACGGGTGCGATTCGTTTCATCGCTGTATGCAGCGATGGCCGCAGCATTGGCAGGGCGAAAAGATTCACCAACCGAACTCATAATAAAAATGCAAAGACCTATCCGCCACAGTTGGCTCATTTGGCCCAGCACAATAAACATGATCCCATTTGAAAGTAAACTCCAGAATTGTACCGGGTAAAAACCAATGCGGTCTGAGATCCTTCCACCGGCAAATGCACCCACTATGGAACCGGCTCCGTAAGCCGCCATAACCAATCCTGCCTGCGCAATTGAATAATGCAAATGATGCGTTAGATACACTGTCATAAAAGGGATCACCATAGTGCCACTACGGTTTACAAACATCACCAGCGCCTGCAACCATATAGATCTGGAAAGTCCTGAGTACGCATTGCGATACAATGCCAAAGAAGAATGTATCATACGCTTTGCGAAATTACTTGATTGCCGTTATTTGAATTCGCCGGTCAACCTGTATTTTTGTGTATTAATCATATAATATGAAAAAACTAATCCCGATCCTGCCGGCACTGATACTTGCATCAAATTTCATTTTTGCCCAAAATGGTGTAAAAACTAAAACTACTACTACTAAGACAGCAACACCAAAAGTAGCCTTAAAAACATTCCAGGATTCAGTGAGCTATGCCTGCGGTATGTCTTTCGCTAATTATTATAAAAGCCAGGGTGTAAAAAATATCAATACTGTTTATCTCTCTAAGGCTGTCAATGATGTGCTGTCAGGAAAAAATGTTTTGTTCAACGATGAAACGGCCAACCAGATCATGAACAGGTATATGTTTCAATTGCAGGTAGAAAAAGTAAAACCGGCGATCGATTCCGGAAAAGTTTTTTTAGAAACAAATAAAAAAAGACCGGGAGTAAAAACTACTGCCAGCGGTTTAGAATACGAAGTGATCACCGAAGGCTCAGGTGAACGGCCAACGATCAACGACAGTGTGACCTGCAACTACAGAGGTACATTGATCGATGGAACTGAATTTGATAATTCCTATTTAAGAGGCCAACCCATTACATTTTCGTTGCGTGGTGTTATTGCCGGCTGGACGGAAGGCCTGCAATTAATGACTGTGGGGTCTAAATACAAATTTTATGTGCCGTATAAACTTGGTTACGGTGAATTTGAAAACGGTCCCATTCCCGGAGGCTCCACATTGATATTTGAAGTGGAATTGCTCGCTGTCAAAAAAGGACCGGCTCGATAATGAGAAAAGTAGAAGCTCATATAGACATCCATCAGCCTGCATCAAAAGTATTCAGTGCTTTCACGGAATTGCATTTACTAAGAGGTTGGTGGGGAGTGGAACAATGTCTTATAGAAAAGAAACAAGGCGGCATCTATTCGCTGGCATGGGGCATTTCTGAAAAAGGGTTTCATTATATATCAACAGGTGTTATTACAGTTTACATTCCGGAAAAAGAATTGCTGATCGATCACTTTGTATATTTTAACCCGGAGAGAAAAATTCTTGGGCCAACCTATCTCAGCATCAGATTACAGGAAAATAATAGAAGTACTTCTGTACAACTAACTCAAGGAAATTATCAAAGTGGCGGAGATTGGGATTGGTACCATGATGCAGTGAGACTTGCCTGGCCTGCAGCACTGGATAAACTGAAAATTTTCCTGGAGCGATGACCTGCTGAACATTTAACGAGGTGCTTTGATTTTTTCTTTCACCCATTCCATTGCTTTTTTGAATTGTTCTTCTTCTGTGAGATTCGTATTATCCAACACAATTGCATCCTTTGCTTTTTTAAGAGGGCTTACTTTCCGGTTAGAGTCAATATAATCTCTCATTTCCAGGTTCGCTTTCACTTCTTCTATGGTAATGTTTGGATTTTTTTCAACTAATTCTTTAAATCTTCTTTCCACTCTCACTGCATTATCAGCAGTCATGAAAATTTTTAGCTCTGCCTTGGGAAATACGACAGTACCAATGTCTCTTCCATCCATTACAATTCCTTTTTCTTTTCCCATTTTTCGTTGCTGCTTTACCGCAAATGCTCTCACTTCTTTTATTGCTGCTATATCGCTTACTTTTTCTGCTATTACGAGGTCACGGATCACATACTCCACATTCTCTTCATTGAGATAAATTTCTGTGGCTTTATTATTTGGGTTAAAAATGAATTGGAGGTTTATGTTTCTCAACGCCTGGTTCACTTCTTTTATACTGGTCCAATCAACATGATTCCGCAAAAAATATAACGTGATGGCACGATACATGGCTCCGCTGTCTATATAGACATAGCCTAATGCTTTTGCCAGTTGTTTAGCCAAAGTGCTTTTGCCGCAGGCGGACCAGCCATCTATTGTAATAATGATTTTCTTCATAATTAAAGGCAAAGCAAAAGTGCAAAAAATAAAGGAGGCAACCCAAATATCTGCAAAGTAAAATGCAACGTCGTCAAATTTCAGATCACATTTAGCAATGTTATGTGGTTTATAACCTTACTCGTATTCCGTGATGAACTGGCAGATTCCAATGGCGGGGTAATAGAAACTTATTTTCTTTAAAATAAAAAAGTCATTTGTTCGATACAAATGACTTTATAAATCTATTGGGCAATAATTATGCTTTCGATTTTTCCTCTGCCTTCTTCTTGAAGGTGAAGGTAAGCTTATTGTTCTCTTTATCTACATCGGCAATAAGCATGTCTCCCGCTTTCACATGGAGATTCAATATTTCTTCCGCAAGCGGATCTTCAAGATATTTTTGAATAGCACGGTGCAGCGGACGGGCACCAAATTGCTGGTCATATCCTTTTTCAGCTAAGAACGCTTTGGCATCTTCAGTCAACTCCAAACCAAAACCAAGATTGCTCAATCTCTTCATTACACCTTTCATCAAAATATCAATGATCTGGAAGATATGTTCACGAGTAAGGCTGTTGAAAATGATCACATCATCGATACGGTTCAGGAATTCAGGTGAGAAAGTGCGTTTCAACGCCTTTTCAATTACCGCCTTATTGTTTTCATCAACATTCTGGCTCCGGGCCTGGGTAGCGAATCCAACCCCATCTCCAAAATCTTTCAACTGGCGGACACCGATATTCGATGTCATGATGATGAGCGTATTTTTAAAATCCACTTTTCTTCCTAATCCATCGGTCAGCTGTCCATCATCCAACACCTGTAATAAAATATTGTAAATATCCGGGTGTGCTTTTTCAATTTCATCAAGCAGGATCACACTGTATGGTTTGCGTCTTACTTTTTCCGTAAGTTGTCCGCCTTCTTCATAACCCACATATCCCGGAGGTGCACCAATCAAACGGCTCACCGTGAATTTTTCCATGTATTCACTCATATCAATACGGACCAAGGCATCTTCCGAGTCGAACATATATCTCGCCAACGATCTTGCCAATTCCGTTTTCCCGACACCCGTTGGCCCGAGGAAGATGAACGTACCTATAGGTTTTTTCGGATCTTTTAAACCTACCCGGTTACGCTGAATAGCTTTTACCACTTTTTGTATGGCTTCATCCTGTCCTACTACCATTGATTTCATGTCTTCTGCCATCTTTCGCAGCTTTTCTGTTTCTGCTTCCACCATTCTCTTTACCGGTATCCCGGTCATCATACTTACCACTTCAGCAATATCTTCTTCGCCGATCGGGTAGCGTTTGTGTTTGCTTTCTTCTTCCCAATCTGCCTTTGCTTTTTCCAGGTCTTCCTGCAACCGTTTTTCGGTATCACGCAACGAGGCAGCTTCTTCAAACTTCTGGCTTTTCACCACTTTATTCTTTTCATTCTTTACGTCTTCAATTTTCTTTTCAAGATCAAGAATGTTTTTGGGAACATTGATATTCTTCAAATGCACCCTGGCTCCCACTTCATCCATCACGTCAATAGCTTTGTCAGGTAATAAACGATCAGTAATATAACGGTCGCTCAACTTTACACATGCATTGATGGCATCATCACTGAAAGTGACATTGTGATAATCCTCGTATTTCGGTTTGATGTTGATCAATATCTGGATCGTATCATCCACACTTGGAGGATCTACCATCACTTTTTGAAAACGACGATCCAAAGCGCCATCTTTTTCGATGTACATCCGGTATTCATCCAGGGTAGAAGCGCCGATACACTGAAGCTCGCCTCTTGACAACGCCGGTTTGAAAATATTGGAAGCATCGAGTGAACCACTGGCTCCTCCTGCTCCGACGATGGTGTGCAATTCATCAATAAAAAGGATGACATCACGATTCTTTTCCAGTTCATTCATGATCGCTTTCATACGTTCTTCAAACTGACCACGATATTTTGTTCCGGCAACAAGAGCAGCGAGGTCCAACGAAATAACTCTTTTATCAAACAATACTCTCGAA
>DASZPW010000408.1:0-5332 GCA_035550155.1 Chitinophagaceae bacterium
AGAAACGATGCGAAAACCTTTTTTGATCTCATTCTTTATTGCTATTGCTGCAACGGTGTATTCACAGCCTATTATTTCAGAAAAAAACGAAGCTGGTTCTTTCCCGATTGTTTCTTCCGTTCAGAACGCAACAATCTATACTGACAACAATGATTACTGGCTGGCGCAAAAGGCAGCTGATTTTTTTCAAAGCGATATTGAAAAAGTTACCGGGCAAAAGCCAGCCATTACAAATTCAATTTCCGGTTTGTCAAAAAATGTGATCATCATCGGCTCTCCCGATCAATCCTCATTAATTAAGAAACTGGTTGCAGAAAAAAAATTGAATGTAAGTAAGATCAAAGGCAAATGGGATGCTTATGAAATTCAAACACTAAAAAATCCATTACCAGGCGTACAAAACGCATTGGTAATTACCGGGGGAAATAAAAGAGGGGTGGCTTACGGTGTTTTTGAATTATCTCAACAAATAGGAGTATCTCCCTGGTGTTGGTGGGCGGATGTGCCGGTAAAAAAGAAAACGGCGCTTTATATAAAATCAGGAACGCTGATCACCGATGCACCTAAAGTAAAATATCGTGGCATTTTCATCAATGACGAAGCACCGGCTTTTTCCGGCTGGACAAAAGAAAAATTCGGTGGCGTTAATCACAATGTGTATGAAAAAATGTTCGAACTCATACTTCGCCTGAAAGGAAATTATCTCTGGCCGGCCATGTGGGGCAATGCTTTTAACGATGATGATACGTTGAATCCTGTTTTAGCAGATAAATATGGTATTGTAATGGGTACTTCACATCACGAGCCAATGCTGCGGGCACAGCAGGAATGGAAACGTTATGGAAAAGGCGCATGGGATTATACAAAAAATGATTCTGTGTTGCGGGCATTCTGGAAAAAAGGAATTGAGAATATGGATCATCACGAAAGCATCGTAACCATTGGAATGCGTGGTGACGGCGATATGCCAATGACACAAGGCACAGCGATCGATCTATTGGAAAAAATTGTAGCGGATCAAAGAAAGATCATTGCCGATGTTACCGGTAAACCTGCATCGGAAACGCCACAGGACTGGGCTTTATATAAAGAAGTGCAGGATTATTATGATAAAGGAATGCGGGTGCCGGATGATGTCACTCTATTATTATGTGATGATAATTGGGGAAACATCAGGAAACTTCCTAAACTTTCAGATAAGCCAAGAAGCGGGGGTTATGGAATTTATTATCACTTCGATTATGTTGGCGGGCCGAGAAATTACAAATGGATCAACACGAATAATATTGCAAGAGTGTGGGAGCAAATGCATCTGGCTTATGAATATGGTGTCCGGCAGATATGGATCGTAAATGTAGGAGACCTGAAGCCTATGGAATTTCCGATCTCTTTCTTTTTAGATTATGCCTGGGATCCTGATAAATGGAATGAAAATAATCTTCATTCATATTACACAGACTGGGCTGCACAACAATTCGGAACTGCTTATGCAAAAGAAACAGCAGTGGTCTTGGAAAAATATGCTCAATACATTTCAAGAAGAAAACCTGAATTGCTGGATGCAAATACTTATAGTCTTACTGATTACAATGAATGGGAAAGGGTGATGAGTGAATGGAACGATCTTTTCAATAAAGCATTGAAAATACACAAGGGATTGCCGGATGAATATAAAGATGCTTTCTATGAATTGGTGCTGCATCCGATAGAAGCAACGGAAAATTTGCACGCACTTTACTTCGCTGCTGCAAAGAACAAATGGTATGCAGACCAAAAAAATATGAAAGCAAACGCTTATGCGGATTCAGTGAAACTTTTTTTCGAAAAAGATTCAGCGATCTCTTATTATTATAATCATGTAATTGCAGGCGGCAAATGGGATCACATGATGGATCAAACGCATATTGGTTATACGTATTGGCAGCAACCACCGGTGAATAAAATACCACGGGTCCAGTATGTAACAGATGCTGCTTCTTCCGGGAATATCAAGGAAACACTTCCTTTGCCACATAAAGTAGCGCCATTAATCAACTTAAAATCAAATAGCAACATATTTTATGAAAAGGATGGTTGTGTTTCATTCGAAGCTGCTCACTATACAAGAAAGTTTGAAACAAGTATGATTAAATGGAGAATAATCCCTGATATTGGAAGAGATGGTGACGGCATCACTACTTTTCCTGTGACAGAAAAAGTCGGACCAGCCAGTAGTAGTTTGACGCCACGTTTAGAGTATGAATTTTACACGTATGATACAGGCGTTGTTAAACTTCAGGCTTACTTTTCTCCTACCTTGAATTTTCACAACGATTCAACAGGACTGCAGTATGCGATCTCGATTGATAACGAAAAACCGCAAATCATATCTATAAACAAAGATGATAATAACGACAGGACCTGGGGTCAATGGGTAGCGAATGACATTATCATCAAAACAACAACGCATACAATCAATAAACCCGGTAAGCATGTATTGAAATACCGGATGATCAGCCCGGCTGTAGTGTTGCAAAAGTTAGTGGTTGATTTTGGCGGAGTGAAACCCAGCTATCTTGGCCCGCCGGAAACGAAAGTAAAATAAGCAGTAGCTTGGTATTAAATCTTGCTTTGAATAAAAAACAACAATGAAAAAAATAAAACTTGTTCTCTTAATAATCACCCTTTTCAGATTCACCTCCTTTGCGCAATACCCGAAAGTAACTATCCCCAATTCAGAAGTGAGAAGTATTGTTTCTTCCATTGTGCCAGGGCAGGAGTATCAGTTGCAGGTCATGCTGCCGGCCGGTTATAATAACAGCAATAAAATAAAATATCCTGTGGTATATCTTATGGATGCACAATGGGATTTTCCATTAGTGGCTTCTTTATATGGGCAACAATATTATGATGGCTTTATTCCTTCTATGATCATTGTTGGTGTCACCTGGGGTGGAGCGAATCCCAATCCCGATAGCCTGCGTGCAAGAGACTATACTCCGACAAATGAAAAACGATTGCCGCAAAGTGGCGGCGCTTCACGTTTCCTTGCAGTTTTAAAAAACGAAGTGATCCCTTTCATTGAAAAAAATTATAGAGTAGAAAATAATGACAGAACTTTAATGGGCTGCTCACTCGGGGGTTTATTTACCGTGTACACTTTGTTTACAGAACCGGATTTGTTTCAGCGATATGTGGCAGCCAGTCCTGCTTATGGCTGGGGAAACCAGGTGATCTACCAATATGAAAAAAAATATTTTGAGAACAAGTCTAATCCACCCGCAAGATTATTTATGTGTGTGGGTGGAGTAGAGAGAGGAGTGCCGGGGTTTAACAAGTTGACCGATCTTTTAAACAGCCGCCATTATTCGAATTTGAAAATTGAAAGCCGGGTGTTAGAAAATACCGGACATTCGGGGACCAAAGGGGAAGGCTTTGCACGGGGATTGCAATTTGTGTTTGCAAAACCAAAGCTGGATTTTCCTGTATCGGTGCTTGATAAATATGCCGGGAGTTATCAATCGGAAAATGGATCTACGATCGAAATAAAAACAGAAGATAATAAGCTGGCGATTTATTTCGGAGCAAATAATAAATATGTGCTGTATGCTGCTGATGAAACTGATTTCTATGCGATGAGTGAGTTTTTAAAAATACATTTTCATGTGAATGACTCTGGCGTCGATGGATTTCAAATGGATCAATATTCCGGATCGCAACATGTAAAAAGGATTCAATGACAGATTAGGAAAATGTCAGATAACCAGCTTTGCGTTTAGTGGATTACGAAAACCTGAATAGAATTACCGAACGATGAAGAGTGCGACGCAACAGGTGATGATAAGAATTACTGAAGCTGGATAACAAATAAATTTTTTGAAAATATTACATGAGCAAAAAATTAAGAAGCTACGATTGGTTTGGAAAAAATGATAAGATGGGATTTGTGCATCGATCATGGCTGCGCAACCAGGGATATCCCGATGATTATTTCAAAGGAAAACCAGTGATCGGCATTTGCAACACATGGAGTGAGCTGACACCCTGCAACGGACACCTGAGAGATTTTGCTGAAATAGTGAAGCGTGGTGTTGCAGAAGCAGGAGGTTTTCCATTGGAATTCCCGGTGACATCATTGGGAGAAACGATCATGCGACCAACAACGATGTTATTTCGAAATTTGGCAAGCATGGATGTGGAGGAAAGTATTCGTGCTAATCCGCTTGATGGTGTGGTGTTGCTGACCGGTTGCGATAAAACGACTCCGTCAACAGTGATGGGAGCTTGTAGCGTTGACTTGCCAACGATCGTTGTACCAGGCGGGCCCATGCTCAATGGAAGATTCAAGGGAGAATGTATGGGCTCCGGTTCGTTCAACTGGATGGTGAAAGAAAAAACGCTGGTAGAAAATTTTACCGAAGAAGATATTCACGAAGCAGAGATCGGTACGGCAAGAAGTGCCGGACATTGCATGAGTATGGGAACTGCTTCCACAATGGCATGTATGGTAGAAGCATTGGGATTGACATTGCCCGGAGCCGCAGCAATTCCTGCAGTGGACTCCAGGAAAAAAGTGTTGGCACAATTGAGCGGAAGAAGAATTGTGGAGATGGTAAAAGAAGATCTGAAGCTTTCAAAAATTCTGACAAGGAAGGCATTTGAAAATTCTATTGTGGTGAATGCTGGTGTTGGAGGCTCTACAAATCTTATCATTCACCTGACTGCTATAGCAGGAAGAATCGGTGTTGAATTGAAATTGGAAGACTTTGATGTGATAGGGAGTAATATTCCTTTGTTGGTAAATCTAAAACCGTCCGGAAAATATTTGATGGAAGATTTTTATTATGCCGGCGGTCTTCCCGTTGTAATAAATGAATTAAAAAAGTATTTACACAATGATGCGATCACTGTAAATGGAAAGACCATTGGAGAAAATAATGAGAATCCCACCTGTTATAACAGGGAAGTGATAGCAACAATTGATCAACCATTGCAGGAGCATGCAGGCATTGCAGTATTGAAAGGAAATCTTTGTGAAGACGGCGCTATTATCAAACCATCAGCAGCAACGAAAGAATTGATGAAGCATCGGGGTAAAGCAGTTGTGTTTGAGACCATGGAAGATTATCATGCAAGAATTGATGATCCCAATTTGGATATTGATGAAAACTCTGTGATCGTTTTGAAAAATGTTGGATTGGTAGGTTACCCTGGAATGCCGGAAGTTGGAAATGTGGATCTGCCTCTTAAACTTTTAAAGAAGGGAATCAAAGATATGGTTCGCATTTCCGATTCAAGAATGAGTGGCACTGCTGCGGGTACTGTTGTATTGCATGTTTCACCGGAATCTGCT
>DASZPW010000409.1:0-2687 GCA_035550155.1 Chitinophagaceae bacterium
CGGTTGCAACCTGGTAAAATAATGGTTGAAACTGATGGTAATTGAATTTGTCGATCAGTAAAACGTCAAATCCTTTCTTATTATTTAGCTTACGGGCCAGTTTTAATCCGCCAAACCCTGCGCCTGCGATAACAACTTTCATAGAACTATGATTAAAATCACAAAAGAGGATATTAATAATTTCTACAATAAAGCTATGCCACAAACCTCATATGATTGTTCCGAAACCCGAAAATCATTTGATACTAATACAGCATTCGAACTTTGATCGTTTGTTTCACTTCTTTTAGCAATTGAAATGCTTGTGCCGATATCTTTCTATCCACATCCAGCACTACATAACCAATATCATCATTGGTCTTTAAATATTGAGCAAGAATATTGATATTATGTTTTGAAAGTTGTGTATTGATCTCTGACAATACACCCGGAACATTATTGTGAATGTGTAAAATGCGATGGGCTCCTTCCTGCGGCGGCAATGACAATGCGGGGACTGTATGTGATCCATTCGTAATTCCTTTTTCCAGGTAGTTGAATAATTTCACACTCACATCTTCACCAATATTCTGTTGCGCTTCTTCAGTAGAACCGCCAATATGGGGAGTGAGAATTACATTCGGACAATTTTGTAATGGTGTTTGAAATTTGTCGCCATTTTTTTCCGGTTCTACCGGGTACACATCTACAGCAGCGCCACCAATATGACCTTCGTGGATCGCTTTGCTCAATGCTTCAAGGTCCACCACTTCACCTCTTGCATAATTGATCAGTATGGCTCCTTTTTTAAAAAATTTCAGGTTGGTTTTATTGATAAGATTTTTTGTCAAAGATGTTTCAGGAACGTGAAGTGTTACGATATCAGCACGACTTAGCAATTCTTTCAATGATTTCGCATCTTCTGCATTTCCCAATGGCAATTTTGTTTCAACATCATAAAAAATAACTTTCATGCCCAGCGACTCAGCCAATACACTCACCTGTGAACCAATATTTCCATAACCAATAATACCAAGAGTTTTTCCACGTAATTCATAACTGCCTCTGGCTTCTTTTAACCAAATACCTGCATGCGCCGCTTTGTTTTTATCAGGAATGCGGCGGATCAGCATGATGGATGCGCCGATCACTAATTCAGCAACTGATCTTGTATTGGAATATGGCGCATTGAAGACCACCACTCCTTTTTTAGTAGCGGCTTTCAGATCCACCTGGTTCACACCGATGCAAAAACAACCGATAGCCTGTAATTTTTTTGCAGCTTCTAAAATATTTTTAGTGATCTGCGTTTTGGAGCGGATACCAAGAATGTGTACATTTTTGATCTCATCAATGAGTTCCTCTTCCGACAATGCTTTACTGATCTTTTCCACCTGCACATATCCCTGTTGCTGAAAATTTTTTACCGCCACATCGCTGATATTCTCTAAAAAAAGAATCCGGATCTTTTCTTTTGGATAACTGGTGTTCGGAATTGCTGCCATGATACAAATATACTCTCTTAGATATATGACAAAATAATGATGGGGAAAAGTTATGCCTCTTTGTAAACTTCTTCTATTTTACATTTGTTCAAACCCGACTTTGTGAAAAATCATTTCATTTATTTCATCATACTTACGATTGTTTGTAGTTGTAATGATGCTTTATCAAAAAAACATGTACGAAAAGCGGCAGATACTATTGTAACGCTTCATTCAGGCCCTTTGTATGATAAGGTAAGCGATTTTATGAACGATAAATTGCTGACCAAAGGATTCAACGGGAGCATCCTCGTTGCAAAGAATGATACGATCGTATATGAAAAATATTTCGGAAAAATTGACTTGCGGAAAAAAGATTCAATTTCCGAAAGTACTGCTTTGCATATTGCTTCAACCGGTAAAACATTAACAGCGGTGGCGATTTTGCAAATGGTGCAGGATGGAAAACTTTCATTAGAAGATAGTTTGCAGAAATTCTTTCCCGGTTTTCCGTACTCCGGAATTACGGTAAGAATGCTGCTGAGCCATCATAGCGGCTTGCCCAATTATCTTTATTTTATTGCCGACAGTATTTGGGATAAGACAAAAAATGTGACAAATACTGATGTGCTGGATCTGTTGTATTCAAAACAACCAAAAGCATATTTTTCTCCCGGTTCCCGCTATGGATACAGTAATACCAACTTTGTGTTGCTGGCCCTGATCATTGAAAAGATCAGTGGTGAAAAATACCCGGAGTACATGAAAAAACATTTTTTTGAACCGCTGCATATGGATGACACGTATGTGTTCACACCGGAAGATTCTGCAACAGCTACCCCATCTTTTAATTACAATAATCATCTTTGGCAAAACGATTTTTTAGAATGGACCTACGGGGATAAAAATATTTACTCCACTCCCCGTGACCTGTTACGCTGGAGCAAAGCTTTATTTAATGGAACTTTGATCGACTCTTCGTTAATGGATTCAGCGTTTACACCACAACAGTTTAGCAACGGATTGAGGTCCAGGCGAAATACAACTTTACATAATTATGGATTAGGTTTTCGGTTATTATTTACACCTACCGGTAAAAAAGTGATCTATCATTTTGGACGCTGGCATGGGTTCAACGCAGCCTTTGCAAGATTGCCGGATGAAAAAGTGACGATCATCATTCTCGGCAACCGGTTTACGAAAATGATATATTATGCTGCAAGG
>DASZPW010000410.1:0-11644 GCA_035550155.1 Chitinophagaceae bacterium
AGGATCGGAATTAACATGGAAAAAAATGCGGGTATGATCAGTTTTATTATAATATTCCATGCGGTTATCTGTCCGCCGATCCAGAGCATGGTAGTAGTTACATCGCCAATGGGAGACCAGGCCCCGCCAGCATTGGCTGCAATTATGATCAAGCCGGCAAGCATCCAACGGTCTTTTTCATGTACAACTAATTTCCGTACCAGCGATACCATGACTATTGTAGTAGTAAGATTATCCAGAACAGCAGAAAGTATGAAACTGAATAACCCGATGATCCAGAGAAGACGGCCTTTATCTTTTGTCTTAATTTTTTGCGTAATAATTTCAAATCCATCGTGGGCATCTATAAGTTCTACAATAGCCATTGCTCCCATCAAAAAAAACAAGATCTGGGATAGCTCACCAAGGTGTTCGGAAAGTTGAGCAGAAATGAAATGTTTATCCCCTGCTGTTAAAATATAAAGCGTCCAGCAAAGCACCCCGGTGATCAATGCACTGGCGGCTTTGTTGATCCGTATGGTATGTTCGAATGCAATAGCTGCATAACCAATAATGAATATGACAATGATCATCCATTCCATCCCAGGGATTTTGATAAAAATACTACAGAGCTTGTAATTGGCCGGATTTATACATGAAAAGCTTTTACATTTTATTTAAAATTTGCTGGCACCATTTTCGTTAAACCCTCATAAACTAGTCATCATGAAAAAAATATTGTTTGCATTCCTGCTGCTGGCAGGCCTTGGAAGTTTGAACAAAGTTGCTGCACAGGATTATAAAACCGCTTTAGGGGTACGCCTCAGCAGCAGCGGCGCCATGGTCAATAACTCCATTTCTTTAAAACATTTTTTAAATGAAACAACAGCCGTAGAAGGTCTTTTTTCCTTCGGGGATCCGCTCGCATTGGGAGCACTGATTGAAATCAACAAGCCGATTCCCGGAACTGGCATTAATTGGTATTATGGCGGTGGTGGTTACCTGGCATTTATAAAAACGTATGATCCGAATAAAGGAAAAAACGAAACGAATACTAATTTTGGCGCACAAGGTGTGATCGGCCTTGATTATAAATTCGCTAATCTTCCATTAAATCTGTCACTGGACTGGAAACCAGAATTAAATCTTGTAACAGACATCAACTTTGAGCCATCGGCTATTGGTTTCTCCGCCCGCTTCACATTTGGAAAATAGGACAACTATAAAATCCTCATATGAATAAATCTACCCGGCTTTTTGCCGGGTTTTTTTTGTATTTCAAGCCTTTATTTTTTTATTTCTGCAAATTTTTTCGGGTTTCTGCGTTTTTATGCAGGAATTTAGCTTACTTTAGACACATCAAAACTAAATAATGCTTAAGAAAGAGAGGCAGGCATATATATTACACCAGGTTAATCTTCATAACAAAGTACTTTCCTCTACGCTCAGTAATGAAATTCATGTGTCAGAAGATACCATCCGCCGGGATCTGTACGAATTAGCAGAAGAGGGGAAACTGATCAAAGTGCATGGTGGCGCCTTGTCTCATTCATTCAACGAAGTACATTTTCCCTCAAACGGTGTGTACTCCCAGGGCAATAAGAAAAAGATAGCACAGAAAGCCATAAACCTGATCAAAAACGGGATGTTTGTTTTAACGAGCGGTGGCACGACTATCCTTGAATTAGCGAGATCGCTTCCACCTCAATTGAAAGCGACATTTGTTTCAGGAAGCATTCCTGCTATCCTGGAATATATGCATCATCCCAACATTGATGTGATTTTGATCGGAGATAAGATTTCAAAAAGCTCAAAGATCACAGTTGGGCTTGATGCCATTGCAAAGATCCGGCAAATGCGGGCAGACATTTGTTTTTTAGGCACCAATGCCATTGACATTCATCATGGCATCACAGAAAATGATTGGGACGTGGTGCAGCTTAAGAAGGCCATGATAGAGTCTTCTCAAAAGGTAGTCTGTCTCACTATCGCAGAAAAAATGAATTCATTTCAACCGATCCAGGTATGCGAATTGAATAAGATTGATATATTAATTACCGAACTGGAACCAACCGATCCTTTACTCAAACCTTATTCGGACGCCGGTATTGAAGTATTATGATTGTAATTTGGAAATTGCTTATTAACAATAAAAAACAGCTATTATGAGAAAAATCCTCCGATTGTCTTTTGCTTTTTTATTGATGCTGCTTTGCACATCTCCGCTACTATATGCACAAATGCGGACGATCAGCGGCACAGTGATGAGTGAAGACAACAAAACGCCGCTACAGGGTGTCACTGTTAAGGTAAAAGGCACCAATCGTGTCACACAAACTGATGCACAGGGAATGTTTACCATCCAGGCAAGTTCTGGTGAAACGCTTCAATTTTCGTATGTTGGCTATGAGCCCTACGAAATAAAAGCGGGAACAGGAAATGTTCAGGTAAATTTAAAAATCGCTGATGCTACTATGGGCGAAGTTGTAGTAACCGCATTAGGTATTAAAAAAGAACGAAAAGCTTTGGGGTATGCAGTTACTGATCTGAGTGCACAGGAATTGATGAAAAATAAAAACACCAATGTCATTAATTCTTTAGCTGCAAAAGTTCCGGGTGTAAACGTTACACAATTTAGCGGTTCAGCAGGTGCCGGTGCTTCTATCACCATTCGTGGAGGTACTTCCACATCGGAATCCAGGCAAAACCAGCCTTTATTTGTTATTGATGGAATTATTTATGATAACTCCACTACTGTAACCGGTAATACGGGTACCGATGGTTTATCACGCAGCAATACAAGTTACTCCAATCGTATCATGGATATCAACCCGGAGGATATAGAAAGCTTGTCGGTATTGAAAGGTGCGGCAGCAGCGGCTTTGTATGGATCAAAAGCAGCTGACGGTGTAATTGTAATTACTACAAAAAAAGGAACGGAAGGAGCTACAAGAGTTGATGTTACCAGTAAAATAAGTACATCCTGGGCGAATAAATTACCTGAAGTTCAAACTGAATTTGGAACAGGTTCTTATGGTACGAACGGCGTTTTCAGCAATTTGAACTCATATAGTGCCTGGGGACAAAAGCTTACTTCCTCAGATACGCTGTACGACAATATTGGTAATTTCTTTCAAAATGGAATTGTGTACGACAATAACGTAAATGTATCCGGCGGATCTAAGAATGGCTCATTCTTTTTATCAGGATCCAACTTTGATCAAACAGGTATCGTTCCAAACACGAGTTACGATAAAACTACTTTTCGTTTTAACGGAGAACAGAAATATGGACGTTTGACCTTAAATGCCAACGTTGCTTATTCTGTTGCAAAAATCAATAGAACTTTAACCAGTGCGGGTTTATATGGAAGCGGGGTTGGAAGTATGCAGTCCTTGTATACGTGGCCTCAGACATTTGATATAAAGAAATATATCAATCCGGACGGATCACAGTATCGTCCCTATGCAGGAACGCAGGCACTGGAAAACGATATTGACAATCCTTACTGGATTATTCATGAAGATAATTTAACATCGCAAACCAACCGTATCACAGGAGGAGTAAATGCTAATTATAAAATTGCTACCTGGTGGGATGTAATAGCACGGTTGGGCTACGATCAATACAATACCAATGATTATACTTATATAGCTCCCGGTTCTGCAATAGCACCGTTGTATCAAAACGGACGGCTGAGTAAAGATCTGTTTAACTATTCTTACTTTACAACAACCGTAATGAGTAATTTTCATAAAACATTTGGAGATTTTGAGACACACATTATGTTGGGAACTACTTCCGAAAATACTCATATCGTAAATCAGAACCATTGGGGATACAACTTTATCACTGCAGGTACTATCGGCTTCAATAACATCTCAAACACCAATAAGTTTTTTACTGATGGAACCACGAGAAGGCGGTTGGTAGGAGCTTATGGAGAAGCAGGCGTATCATATAAAAATATTGCTTACCTGACAGTAACAGGACGCAATGACTGGTCATCCACATTACCCATAGAAAACAGATCTTATTTTTATCCTTCTGTCAGCGGCTCTTTAGTGTTTACGGAACTGATTCCTAGAAACAATATCCTGACTTTCGGTAAAATCCGGGGAAGCTGGGCACAAGTCGGTAAAGATGCCAATGCGTATGCTACAAATACGTATGTATGGCCTCCTTTGACAATTAGTTCTTTTACCCTGGTAGGTAATCAATGGTCTGCCGGAAATCCTATATTAAGACCAGAGATTCAGGATTCCTGGGAAGTTGGTGGAGAGTTTAGATTTTTTAATGGCCGCATTGGTTTAGATTATACATACTATCACAGTCAGACAAAGAACCAGATCGGGCAACCTCGTTTAGCTCAATCAGGCGGATTCATTTTCAGCGCTCTTAATAGCGGTACTGTTAGTAATAGTGGAATGGAAATAGCGATCACGGGTAAACCGATCGTGCAAAAGAATTTCTCATGGGATGTTATGTTGAACTATTCTTATAATAAAGGCAGGCTTGGCGCTTTCATTCCGGGAATACAATATTTTTATCCAACCGATGCTCAATTCGGAACTGTAAAAGCAGCATCTATTCCTAACGGCGGATATTTTCTTGGGTTGATCGGTTCTCCTTATTATCGTGAATTAGATTCTAAAGGAAAAGAAATTCCGAACGGACGCTACCAGGTAGATCCAACAACCGGATTATATAAAGTCAATGGCAACAATCCTGTTGTAGGTAATCGTGAACCTGATTTCATCGCCGGTATCAATAATAGTTTACGTTATAAAAATTTCAACCTGTCTTTCCTTCTTGACATTCGCAAGGGCGGCGATGTATTTAATGGTACAGAATATGCGCTCGTGTTAAACGGTTTAAGTAAAAGAACTTTACTCAATGACAGGCAATCGGTAACTGTAACCGGAGTCAACAGTGTGACAGGAGCTGATTTTAGCCAAACCTACGACGCTAACCAGTCTTATACTATTGGTAGTACAACGTATGCAGGTACGAACATGATTCAGCGCTATTGGGCAAACTATGCATCCAACTCTTATAATTTTATTACTTCGGTAAATTGGCTGAAACTTCGCTCATTATCGTTAACATATGACTTCACCGGTTTATTGAAAAATCAAAAAGTCATCAAAGGAATTTCAGCAACAGCTGTAGGCACCAATTTGTTTACATGGACCAACTACAAAGGAATGGATCCTGAAGTGAGTGCAGCAGGTGGAACAGGCGGTTCCGGTTCTACAGGTATTGATTATTTGGGTGTACCTGCAGTTGCAAGTTTCACCTTCGGGATAAATGTTAATTTTTAAAAAATGAAAAATAATTAATTATGAAAAATATAAAATATATCATTTTGGGAGGCATATTGGTATTGAGTTCGGTGTCATGTAAAAAGTGGTTGGACGTGAATACTGATCCGGATAATCCAAATAACCAAAGTGTTTTAGTACAAAACCGGTTGCCCTGGATCGAACACTATTACCAGTATTCTGCAGGGGTTACGAATTTTCGTACCGCCTGTTTAGCAGGAGTTTATTATAGCTACTCTGCTGCCCCTAATTCTTTAAGTACAACATGGCAACCTTCAACTGCTAACGTTACAACTTCATATCAGCAATGGTTTGTAGGAGCAGCCTCCAATGTTCCTGATATGTATAATAGCGCTCAGAAAATAGGTGCCTATCATTATATGGCTGCGGCTGATGTGATGCATGCACTGGGCTATATGCAAATGCTGGATCTGTATGGAGAAATGCCCTATACTGAAGCAGGAACCGGGAATCCCAGCCCAAAACCAGATGATGGAAAAACCATATTCAACGGCTGTATGGCAAAACTCAATGAAGCAATCAGCCTGTTCAGTAAAACACAGGAACCTGGAGCACCGGCACTTTCTGTCGGCGATCTGTGGAATCACGGCGATGTAAACAAATGGATAAAATTATGCTGGGGATTAAAGGCTCGTTACATGCTGAAATTGTCAAAAAAGGCAGACTTGTACAATGCGGATTCTATTTTATATTGTTTGTCTAAAGGCCCGCAATCGAATGCCGATAATACTGTAGGACCGGGCTTTAACAATAGTACCGATGCACAGTATATAGTAGGTGATCCTGTCGTTACCAATGGAAACTGGGATTATGCGGGTTACGGCAGTCTTAACCGCATTTCACAGTATTATTACAACTTGCTGACGAATTTGCGTGGCTCAGGAGTAACAGATCCAAGAATGCCCAAAATAGTACCTGCTTCGATGGCTAATGTTAAATTAGATAGTAACGGTAAAGTGACATCTTACACATGGAATCGTTCCATAGGTGTCGATTCGTATGGCCCGGCAACACGGTTGTTAAAAGGAGGAGGCGCTGCTTCAATGACTACAGCAAGCTATACTAAAACGACTATTACAAAAACATATGCAATTGCCGATGCAACAGATCGCACCAATTTCATTAATGATCAAATTGCCACAGGACGAACTTACTCTGTTAGTGGCAATAACGTAACGGTAACCTACCCGGCTGGTTCCATATATATTAACAGCACCAACTATGTATTTGCCGGTGATACTGTTTATGTAAATCTTCGTAGTAATGCCTTGGCTACATCGGGTATTGCAGCCCAGCCTCAAAATGATGTGAATTGGTATCCGTCATTAGACGCATATAATGCTGGCGTCATAGGTTCTACAGGATCATTCCAGATTCGTCCTGTTTCCGATCAGGAGATTTTAACCTACCATGAAATGTGCTTTATAAAAGCAGAAGTGTATTTGAGAAAAGCTGATGCCGGAAATGCTTTCACTGCGTATAAAGCCGGTATCCAGGCACACATGGATTTGATGCAGGCAAAACTTAATGAGTGGAAAACCGGTAATTATGATAAAAATGCAGCCGGGGTTGTAATTCCTGATATGGAACCCATGGATCAGACAGACATCACGAATTATCTTGCGAGCAGTGCAGTTGCCCAAAGCGCAGGTACATTGACAATGTCGGATATTATGCTGCAAAAATATATTGCGATGGGTTGCAGCATTGAAAACTGGAACGATATGCGCCGGTTTAACTTCAGCGCTGGTAATGTTGGTAGTTTTGGCGTTGTTTATCCCGGTTATCAGCGAGGCCCTTTATTTTCAGGCGGATCTCAATTGACCGGAGGATCACCGGCTGATCCGAGATACTGGATGCGTCGCTGGGCTTTACCTCCCGTTTATGAAATACAATACAACTCCATTAATACACTTGCGTTAAATGCGCATGCTACTGATCCAAATATCTGGAGTATGCCGGTTTGGTGGGATTGCGCAACAGATGATGAGTATTATGGATACCTTAAGTAATAGTTGAAAATAAAATCAAAATTGATTCAAAGGCTGTTCTATCCGAACAGCCTTTTTCTTTTAAACAGATGATCCAAAAAATAAATAGCAAAGTATAATTGAAACAATGATCCCAACAAGATCAGCCAGCAACATAGAGCCTATAGAATACCTCGTATTTCTTACTCCTACTGCACCAAAATAAACAGCGATCACATAAAAAGTAGTATCAGAAGAACCTTGTAAAATACAGGATAACCTTCCTGCGAATGAATCGGCGCCGTATGCCTTCATGGAATCTACCATCATGCCTCTTGCGGCACTGCCACTGAAAGGTTTTACTAATGCAGTAGGTAATCCATTTACGAATCGGGTATCCATCCCGGATGCGGCCACAAGATTTTTTATCCCATCAATGATATAATCAAAAGTGCCGCTGGTACGAAGCATACTGATCGCTACCAACATACCAACGAGATAAGGAATGATACGTACCGCTGTTTCAAAACCACCTTTCGCTCCATCGATAAATGAACTGAAGATGTCTGTCTTCTTGTAAACGGCACCTGCTATGATAGCCAAAATGATAATCAATAAAAGACCATTGCCAAATGCGCCGGAAAAAAATTCAAGATTACTTTTACCAAGCGTAGTCAAATACCAGACAAATCCTGCGATCAATGTTGACAAGCCTGCGATCCATGCTAATATTACCGGTTGAAGCAAATTGATGCGCTGGCGCAATGAAACGATCAGCATGGCAGCAACAGTAGCAGCAAACGTGGCGATCATACACGGAACGAAAATATCGGTTGCATTTTTTGCGCCCGTTCCTGCTCTCAATGCAATAATACTTATTGGTATCAACGTTAATCCCGAAGCATGAAGGCATAAAAACATGATCTGGGCATCTGATGCTCTTTGTTTATCCGGATTCAACTCCTGCAAACTTTCCATGGCTTTAATTCCAAATGGCGTTGCGGCATTATCTAATCCCAATAAATTGGCGGAGAAATTCATCATCATATGTCCATGCGCCGGATGATCTTTAGGAACTCCGGGAAATAATTTAGAAAAAAATGGGCCGATGATCCTTGATAAAAAACGAATGCCACCGGCTTTTTCTGCAACACTCATAAAACCCATGAACAATGTCATGATACCTATCAGCCCAATACAAATATTCACCGCATCCTTACACGTTTCAATGATGCCATTAACAGATTGCGGTTTCAGAGCAATAATATGGTCGCCCTCTTTCTTATAAACCAGGGATCCCTGTTGATAACGACTCACAGAATCCAACGCATGTTGAATAGCGGGATCAGCATCCCGGTTATCCATCTCTTTAACTTTTAGTGAGTCCCCGCTTTTACCAATCACCATGGAAGTGAAAATTTGCTTTTCCCCATCAACGAACATAAACTTAACACCTGCCACGGCAATGGCGATGATGATAAATGCCGACCATATCCTGCTTAGTGCCATAAAAAAGATTATGCGTGAATGTAGTAAAAAAATTTACTCCGCTCCCTTTAACAAATGCCGCTGTTCATAATTAAAATTTCCCCGCCTGTCATAAAAAACATCCTCCTTTTGTAAACTACAGTAACTTGGTTAAAACCTTTGTTATGCCCACCCGATTATTTTTATCTATGCTGCTACTCGCTTCACTCGTTGTCCATGGACAATTCAGGAACGACAACGTAACATACAAAACAGTTTATCCGGAGGATCTATGTAAAACATTACAGGCAAATCCCGGCTATACGATCCTGGATGTGAGAAGTGATGGAGAGTTTTTCGATACATTGTCTTCCTCGCCGGGATTGAATATCGGGCATATCAAAAACGCATTACATATCGACATTAGGCAATTGCCGGCAAGATGGAAGGAACTTACAGCATACAAAGACCAACCGCTTTTTATTTATTGTTCCCATAGCCAGCGCAGCCGGCGAGCTTCACGATTATTGGCTGATAGCGGCTTCAGCAAAATTTTCAACATCAATGGTGGACTCACAAATTTTTATGCACAAGGAATTCAGGATGATCCCTGCAATAATTATAAGATCGTTTCGTTCAAAGCATACAAGATCATTTCGCCCAAACAACTGGCGGACAGTCATACAAATTATTATATCATTGATCTGAGGAGTGATTCCATCTTCAATGGTACTAATGCTGATGAAGCAACAAAGATGGAAGGACGTTTCAGTAACGCCATAAATATTCCATTCCTGAAATTCAAAGATGATCCAAATATCAAACAGACGGATCAGCCGATCTTGCTCGTAGATCAATATGGGGCACAAAGCCCTGTGGCGGCTGAAATGTTAGTGAATAAAGGCTACAAGAACGTAAGTATATTATTCAACGGAATGGATGAATGGATCACTTACATCACAGATGCCGGGCAACAATCAGCCGTTCCATGGAAAAATTTTTCAGATTTTAGTATGCTTTCACCCGATGAATTCAATACATGGATGAAAAAAGGTAAAAAAATGTCACTCATAGATGTCCGGTCGCAAGATCAATTCAATAACAAGTCGAAAAATTATTGGCAGAATTTAGGGCAGATCAAAAATGCTGTGAACATCCCCTACTCAGAATTATCAAATGCTTCCGGTTTGCCTGCTACTTCTGATCCTGTTGTCGTATACGGATTTAATAGTGAAGACGAAATCTTTACTGCAGCAAAATGGTTCAAAGAACATGGCTATAATGATGTGCATGTTCTTCGTGGCGGTATCTGGAATCTTCGTTGGGAAGCGCATAATTTTAAGAATAAAATGTCTCTGAATGATTGGGTGATCAATGTTCCTGCCGAAAATGAATGAGTTTCGGAATATTCGAAGCCGCCTGTTTGCCTTATCTTTGCGCCTCAAAAATTGAAAACACAGCATGGCTTTACAGGCAGGAATTGTAGGCTTACCCAATGTTGGTAAATCCACTTTATTTAATGCAGTCAGTAATAGTGCGAAGGCTCAGGCAAGTAACTATCGCTTTTGTACCATCGAACCGAATGTCGGATTGGTGGATGTACCCGATGAGCGGTTGGATAAATTAGCAGAGTTGGTGACCCCGACTCGTATTGTTCCCACACAAATAGAAATCGTGGACATCGCCGGTTTGGTTCGAGGTGCCAGCAAAGGCGAAGGATTGGGAAATAAATTTCTTGCTAATATCCGGGAAGTGGATGCGATCATTCATGTCATCCGCTGTTTTGAAGATGAAAATATTTTGCGGGAAGAAGGCGCCATTGATCCGGTGAGCGACAAAGAGATCATAGATACCGAGCTTCAATTAAAAGACCTGGAAAGTGTAGAGAAAAAAATTTCCAGAATTGAAAAGCAGGCAAAGTCCGGAGATGCCAAATTGAAACACGAATACGAGATCCTGGTAAAATGCAGAGCGCAACTGGAAAAAGGAAAAAATATCCGTGAACTGGATCTTTATAAAGAAGAAAAAACTGCAATAGCCGATATTTTTTTACTAACCGACAAACCCATTTTATACGTAGCCAATGTTGACGAAGCGTCCATGCACACAGGTAATAAATTTTCCGATGCATTGAAAGAAGCTGTGAAAAATGAAAATGCCGAAGTGATCATCATGAATAATTCCATTGAGGCGCAGATCAGTGAAATGGAAAACCCGGAAGATAAAGCCATGTTTATGGAAGAATATAAAATGAAAGAGCCGGCATTGAATCGTTTGATCCGCTCGGCATACAAGTTGTTAGATCTTCATACTTTTTTTACCGCAGGCGTGCAGGAAGTAAGAGCCTGGACGATTCATGAAGGTTGGAAAGCGCCGCAAGCTGCCGGAGTGATCCACACTGATTTTGAAAAAGGATTTATCAAAGCAGAGGTGATCGCTTATAATGATTTCATCCATTATAAATCTGAAGCTGCATGCCGTGAAGCAGGGAAATTAAGAATAGAGGGAAAAGAATATGTGGTGAAAGACGGAGATGTAATGCATTTCAGGTTTAATGTGTAACCCCTGTCTCCCAAAAGGAACTTAGATTTGATTATTCGTTAGTACAATAACATTTTCAATTATCAAAAACTTCAAGAGCCCATTTAAGAGCTTGGAGTTAAAACAGCGCCGTGATCGAAGCTCTTCCCACATGCACCGTTCTGGACTCCGCCGCTTTTCTTCCGTCATATTGAAAATTCAATTCCAGGTTATTCAGCAGTCTTTTGGTAAAACTGAGGGACCACAAAAAATTATTTCCGGGCAATAAGCCATTGAGCATAATATAACTTACAGTCGTGTTGGCAGGATAATTATATTTAATACTGTTGAACGTAAATTTTC
>DASZPW010000411.1:0-3967 GCA_035550155.1 Chitinophagaceae bacterium
CAATGGATATAAATTATATGATATGGCCGGCAATGTTTGGGAATGGTGCGCTGATTGGTATGCCCCTGATTATTATGAATCGTTAGAAGATAAAACAACTGTGAACCCAACAGGACCCGATAAAAGTTATGATCCGATGGAGCCGACAGTGCCAAAAAGAGTAACAAGAGGCGGATCATTTATGTGTAATGCGTCCTATTGCAAAGGATATAGAGTTTCTTCAAGAATGAAAAGTTCTCCTGATACCGGTTTGGAAAATGTTGGTTTCAGATGCGTTTCTTCTGATTAAAAAAGTAATGATCTTTCTCCGAAACCGTTTGCGCAGAAAATTATTTATTACTAAAAAGCTATTGCTAATTTGACCTTGCAATTATATTGATTGCAAATAATATCAATTTAAACTATTACAATTTTAAAGAAACGAACAATGAAGATCACAACGAACTTGCTGTCATTTATTTTATTCATGGGGATAAGTTTTGCTGTGTCTGCACAACAAAAAGGAAGTATTACGGTAAAAGTGGATGCTAAATCCGGTGACTACTCAATTACTTCCTCAGAATTGGGATGGACGTTTGCCGGAAGCATCGGTCAACCTATGAACGGTTTGATCGCTGCAAATGGAGCAGATGCAATTGGTGCATACAGATCATACTCTTTTAAATGGAAAACTGATAATGATTACACTGGCACTATACGCTGGTATAACAATTCGCCTGTTGTCATTTTTTCAATATCTGTTCCTGGTGGCATAAATGGTCAATCGCTGAAACCTTTTCCTGAATTTACTACGATTCCATCTTCTTTGTATCATTTCAGTTATCACGATGTGGATTTTTCTACTCCTGAATTTACATTGAATGAAACGTCAACTCCGTGGTTGTTGTTTGATGAAAATAAAAATGCCTGTGTAATCTCTCCGGCTTCGGATTTTATTGTTGCAAAACTGAGTGGAAATGGAATAACCAGCATCAGCAGTGGATTGAATGAGGAAGTACAGCAATTACCGGCTCATTTCACTCACTCTACGATCATGGTTTTTGACAAAGGCATTCGCAACACCTGGGATGTATGGGGAACCGCATTGAGAAACCTCTATCATCGTCAGCGTCCGGCAAATGATGCAGATAAAGTTTTAAAATATTTTGGTTACTGGACTGATAACGGCGCCGACTACTATTATAATTATGATACCACGAAAGGGTATATCAATACTTTGCTTGATTTGCGGCAGCATTATCAAAAAGAAAGAATTCCTTTAGGCTATATGCAACTGGACAGTTGGTGGTATGAGAAATCTATTTACAATCCCAAAGGCGAACCGAAAGCAGATCATAAAAACCCTAAACTACCATCTGGTCCATGGAATCGCTATGGAGGTTTGATGGAATACAAAGCAGATCCTTTTTTGTTTCCGGATGGGTTGGCTGCGTTTAATAAAAAATTAGGATTAGCGATGGTCACTCACAATCGTTGGGTGGATCCGATGAGTCCTTATCAGAAAAAATATAAGATATCAAAATTCGCTTCAATAGACCCGGGATATTGGAAAGAGATCATGGATTATATTAAGAAGTCAGGTGTTGTTTGCTATGAACAGGATTGGCTGAACCAGATCTATATGCAAAGTCCTGAAATGAGTTCCACTCTTTCAACAGGCAATGCTTTTACTGACGGCATGGCCAATGCAGCTAAAGCAGACGGATTGACCATGCAATATTGTATGGCTATGCCACGGCATTTTTTGCAAGGCGTTAAATATAATAATCTGACTACGATTCGCACCAGCGGCGATCGGTTTGCTCCACGGAGATGGATGCCTTTTGTTTTCACTTCTCAATATGCGTATGAAATGGGTATCTGGCCGTGGTCTGATGTTTTTAAAAGCAATGAAATGGGAAATATGATCCTTTCCAATTTATCAGCCGGGCCGGTGGGAACAGGTGATGCGATCGGTAAGGAGAATAAAGAAAATATTATGAAAGTTTGCAGAACTGATGGAGTGATCGTGAAGCCGGATGTTCCGTTGTTGCCTTTTGATGAAAGTTATATTCAGTTGGCAAAGAATGAAACGAAACCAATTTTGGCATACACCTACACAAAACAAGGAAGCATAACGACAAATTATGTAGCCGCATTCGATACGATACCAAACTCCGATACGAAATTTGATTTTAAGCCTGCTGATATAGGCATGAAAGGAACAGTTGTGGTTTATGATCCTTTAAATAAAAAAGCGCAGGCTATTTCAGCTAATGAATCTTTTAACGCTGAATTGCCGGAGGAAAAAATTATTTATTACATATTAGCTCCCATTACTTCTTCCGGTATTGCATTTTTGGGGGATGAAGGAAAGATTACAGCTACCGGTAAGCAGCGAATTGCATCAATTGTTTCATCCGGTAAAATTTTGCAGGTAAAAGTGTTGCTTGCAAGAGGTGAATCATCTGTTACGGTGCAAGGTTATGCAGAAAAACCGGTGATGACTGATAATGGGCAGATCAGTTACGACCCATCTACGCATTTATTTAAATTGGTATTGTCTTCGCCGGCAAATGGGAATAGTGCAACTATCAACTTGAAAACGATGTGATCATTTTTTTGGATATTGCTTGTAAAGCCAGAGTGCCTGCAGGAAATAGTAATCCGCATAAATGAGCGGAACATCAATTCCTTTACCACCGGGTTTGTTTACTACTCCATGTTGCAATAGAAAATCATGATTAGTTCCCGGAGCTGCCAAATAGGTGTTCGAACATAAACTTTTCAATATGTCAACAGCAGCATTGTAATAATTTGTTTTCGTTACCGGATCAAATTCGCTTAGTTCCAGCAATGCAGATGCGGCAATGGATGCCGCAGAAACATCTCTTTCTGTATTAGGAATAGCAGGATCATTAAAATCCCAATAGGGAACATGATCGTCAATTTTATTTATTTGTTCAATAAAGTAGTTTGCAGCTTTTTTTGCATACTGCAAATATTCTTTGTTATTCGTATAGCGATATGCCATTGTAAAGCCATAGATAGCCCAGGCCTGTCCTCTTGCCCAGCAGGATGAATCACTATAGCCCTGCCATGTTTTTTTTGCTAACAATTTCCCGGATGAAGGATCAAAGTCCAATACATGAAAAGTGCTGCCATCTTCACGAAAACGATATTTTATGTCGTTGTTCAGATGCGAAACCGAAATGTGAAGAAATGAAGTATCATGAAAAGTTTGAGCAGCCCAAAATAACAATTCAAGATTCATCAGGTTATCAACGATCACCGGATAATGCCAGGGGCCGTTGTCCCATGATTTGATACTTCCAACAGTTGGATTAAATCTTGTGCTTAATGATTTTGCTCCCTGCAGTAAGATATTTTTATAAGAATCGTTTTTAGTGATTAAATATCCGTTACCAAAAGAACAGAATAAAATGAATCCAAGATCATGCATCGTGGTTACCAACTTTGCCGGTTCCAGTGTTGCCGTCCATTTTTTGGCATCGGTTTCCCATTTTTTATCATTTGTAAAATCATACAGGTACCAAAGGCAGCCGGGAAAGAATCCGCTAGTCCAGTCTTTGTACGTCACTGCCTGGATGTTAGAGTTAGGCCGAATGCTATAAAGATGTTGTGTGCTGTCCGGATATTGATCTATATATGACTGGTACTGCTTTTCGGCAAGCTCAATTACTTTTTTTACAGGCAGTTGATCGGTTTGTGTAAATGCTGAAAGGAGATGAAATTGTACAAGAATAAATAAACTCAATTTTATTTTCATAAAGCGAATTATAGTTGTGTTCAATTTAATTAGCAATGGCAGGCGGTTCGTTTTTGCCAAATTCAGAGGCCATTTTATCTAATTGCTGTTTTGACATTGTTGTTGTCCCGTTGCTGATGACGATCCTGTAATAAAATTTCACCGATTCCCCTTTTTTCAAATGAAGGTTCATCTCACTTTTACCATTGGTGAATATTT
>DASZPW010000412.1:0-8166 GCA_035550155.1 Chitinophagaceae bacterium
ACCTCAAAAACTTCTGACAGTGGCGCAAGCCCGTGCCTACAGCAAAAAACTTATTCGTAAATGGGCATCAGAAAAGTAATGGTCAGGCCGGAAGCCGCCCAAAGCATTGCGGCCATTGCGTGGTATATTGAATCAAAGGGGATGTTAGCCACTGCCGAAAAATTTTCTGATGAGGTATATGACTACTTTTTAAAACTTGCAGATACTAGAAAAACCTACAAGATATGCAGGGAACCTGTCAGGTCATCTTTAGGTTATAAATGTGTCCCGTAAAAAAAGAAATATCCGGTTGTATTTATCGAGACTAAGAATGAATTGATTGTTTGCGAATTTGTTTCTGCTAAACTGATATATTGGTAAATATCTATTGGGTTGTTGCAATACGCAACCGGCAGATAAATTCCCAACCTCTTTCTTATCAGTACCTTCTCCGGTTGTTATCAAAGCCCGGTCTTTTATAACCACCACCGCCGCCCTTGGGTTTGTCTTCAGCAGCTTTTACCACCAACGGTTTTTTACCGAGTGAAATACCATTGAGATTTTCAATGGCTTCCTTTGCTTCAGCGTCATTTGCCATTTCCACAAAACCAAAACCCCTGCTTTTTCCGGTCTCCCGGTCCATGGAAACTTTTGCAGAAATAATTTTCCCGAATTTTTCAAAAATTTCTTCGAGCTCTGCATCATCGAGATCGTAAGGAAGGCCGGCAACAAAAAGATTCATGTTATAGTTTTTACAAATATAGCATTCCTTCCTTTGTTGCCATTGTCATATTATGAACATTATTGGTTGCATATTACTTACCCTGTACCCCGGAGTGTGTACCATTGAAAAAGTTCCGGTGAAACAGCTTTTCACCGCAACAATCAATTTAGATGCTTCGAAACCTGATTTTCGACTGATGATCGGGACATCTTCAACTAATTCATACCTTCAAAATTATTTTATCACTATTTTACTGGCAAAGCAAAATGAAACGATTTTTTTTACTCGTATGTTTCCTTCTCATGAGTTGGGTGGGCATTTGGTCGCAACAAAACGATCTGTTGAAAGGATTTAAAAAAAAGAAAAGTTTTGACCGGTCGCTGAAACAAATTATCAGTGAATGCGGGTTGGATAGCGTTTTTGATGCCGGTGAAGATGGGATGGAAAAAATTTCTTTTGCCGTCATTGATCTGAACCGTAAAAAGCCATTGATCGGCGGCGTGAATATGGAAAATTTCATTTACCCGGCTTCGGTATATAAAATGTATGTGGCAATGGAAATCCTGAAGCAGGTATCAGAAAGGAAGTATTCATTATTCACACCGTATATAGTCCGATCACCCAATGATGTGGATCATACACCTGAAATAGCATGGGATCCCCGGCCATTGCTGAAAGATGGCGATACAGTTACGATAGATTATTTACTGGACCTGATGATCACACGCAGTGATAATTCAGCCGCTAATTGCCTGATTGATGTTGCAGGAAGAAAAAACATTAATGAGACCATGCATAACTATGGATGGTTTGGCAGCGAAGTAACCCGCAAATTCCTTAGCCGAAAGTTTGAAGATCCCGGCTATGATACTATTGCAGGCACTCAGACAAACGCTCTGCATGCCGCTTTGTTCATGTATAAAATACAAACCGGCCAATTAGTGAATGATTGGGTTAGCCGGCAATTAAAAGCGTTGTTGTGCCGGCAACTGGATACAACCAAGCTGGCGACAGGATTACCGCATACTACTACGTTTTACCACAAATCGGGTTGGTGGAGTTACTTCACCAATGATGTGGGTATTGTGATTGACGAACATAATAAGTTTATCATCTCATTATTTACACCCGTGCGGGAAGAGTTTGCCCGTCCGAGGATGAAACAAGTAGCTGAAAAAGTTTATCAGCTTCTTTTGAAAATGAAATAAGCAGGTTAACTTATGATGGATACATCGATAGAGAATAAGTAAGATGTCAGACTAGAAAATGTTTAGTCAAAAAAAAGCTCCCGGTGTGGGAGCTTTTATAAGTGAATTATTTTTTCATCGTTTTTGGAGGAGCGCCGGCTGCTCGGTATTGATACATGAGATTTGCTTTACCGTTATTATCAAATCTCCATATTTCCTGCATGTAGCTGGAATCAGATTTGCCTTTTGCATCGGTATCTTTTTCCATTCCCCAGATAGCTGCCCAATGCTCATTTTTATCAGTGCTTTTTAACGCCATGATCGCATCTACACTACTAATTGCAGTTCCGAGAGATGTTCTCTCTTTTTGTGCTTCTGCAATAGCGTTATCCCTGGATGCCCGCATCATGTCGCCATTTGAAAAATGAAATTCAATGGTATCAGCAAACATATCTTTCGCTTTTGACAAATCGCCTGCATCCCAGATTTTCCAAAGGTTCAATAAGGTTTCAGCATTTTTGGGATCATCAATTGCAAACTTGGATGAATAGTTGACCTGGTACGGAGAATTGATATCTTTCATTTGGGTAGTTGTGCCAGTAGTATCGCTACCTGATTTTGCAGGCTCGTTTTTGTTAGAATTGCAGGCTGCAAATAAAGCCACCGAAGCGATGACGATAATTTTTTTCATAATCGTTGTTTTTGTTTTAAAATTTTAAAGTTTAAGTGAAGGGCCGGAGCCGTATGCAGAGGGTAAAAATTAAAGAGAGATACCTAAGGTAGGAAAATTCTTGTTCCGCCGGAATTCTTTATAGGCTTATTTATTCAGAAAGGTTCAGTGCAATAAAAAATGGCTGCTACTTTAAAAAAGTAACAGCCATTTCCCGGTAATTTGTCAACCCGGATCAGAAGGCTTTTTGAGCTCCATTTGCTGTGCCCGGTTTCAGCACATCGATCATGGCAGATAGCTCATCGACCAGTTTATCGGCGCTGCCATCATAGCCAACAGCTTTGAAACGAATATTACTGGAAGGGTCGATCACAAATTTTGTAGGAATACCCTCTACAGCATAACTGCCGATCACTTTATCATCTGTATCCAGCAATACGTTGAATGTGTATTTATTTTTTTGAATGAATTCTTCAGCATTCTTCTGCATTTCTTCAGGCTTCTTACTTTCCCAGCTGTCAACAAAAACAAATTTGACATCCGGATCATCCTTATATTGATTTAATGCCTGCTGCATGGCAGGGAAGGAGGCCTTGCAAGGTCCGCACCAGGTAGCCCAGAAATCCACTACCACAACTTTTCCTTTCAAATCGTCCAATGAGACGCTATTGCCGGAAATGTCTTTCAATGCAAATTTGGGAGCTGCTTCGTTGATCATTTTCTTCATGATCTCCTCTTTTAATTTCGCCCGGTATTCTTTCATGAGTCCATCCATATAGCTGGAATATTCAGCATCTGAATGTCCTTCGGAGAGATAGGCTTTCTTCAGCATCTCTTTCAACTTTGGTGATGATTTTCCTTCTTTCACATACCCTTCGATCTCATCTTTTACTGCATTAACACCTTTTAATTCTTCTTTATAAATGATATATCTTTCGTTTGCTTCCTGGTCACCGAGGTTCATAGCTTTTACCGCTGCTTCCTGTACCTGGTAGGCATGATCTTTTTCACCAAGCTTCCAGAGAATAAGGCCATAAGTGTCACTGTACATTCCGGTAGTATAGTTCAGGTTCTTTTTATATTCCTTGACAGTATAATAAGCAGGCTTATTCTTCGGGTTATCCACGGAAGCTTTCACATAAGACACAGCTTTGGAAGACAGATCTTTTGCCATTTGCAGATCGGCGGTGCTGACTTTTGCATCGATACTTTCACCGGATAGCGTCCATGCTACATTGTTATAAGAACTTGCCAACATGTCCTTGTCGGTAATGTGAGCAGTATATTGTTTATATAAAGTCCAGTTTTTCTTTGCTGCAGCAGCGGATGCCATGGCACTGTACAGGCTATTTACGGTTCTTTTATCATTATCATTTTTGGGAGGATAACTTTTGACAAAGGCATTCAGTAACGCCTGCTTCTTTTCAATATCCGACTCATTATAAAAAGCATTTAACTGCTCATTTTTTGCCAGGCTGCCTTTCGGAAACTTTTGGATCGCTTCTGTTTTCAGTTTATCTGCGGTTTCTTTATCACCCAATCTCTGGTAGGTGTACATCAGTGCCTGGTAGTCGCTTTCCGCTTTATTTTCTTTAGCTGCCAATTCATCAATGAGCGGTTGCACTTTTTCTTTGGCAGTATTTTTATCAATGCGCAACTGAAGACCGGTGTATGAAAGAAGATATTTTGATTTCAGGTCCGGATTCCGGCTGAATTCTTTGTCGTATAGTGCCAGTGACTGGGCAGGATCATTTTTTAATTGCATTAAAAAAGAACCGTAGCCATTATTGAAATCTGCAACTGCGATAAAGGCGCCTTTTACTGGTTCACCATCAGAATAGAGCATCAAAGTATAGCCCTGTTCTTTATTGTTATCTATCAATTCATCCTTTTTAAAAACAATAAAAACTGCTTTGGTAGAATCATTGGTGGTGATATCCCCGGTCCATTTATCGCCGTCAGGTTTTAACCATACTTCCTGTGCCCTTACTTCACCGTCACTTAAATACGCAACGGCATCAAAGGATGTTTCATTTCCTAATACTGTTCCTTTTGTGGAATATTCGAAATGAATTTTATCGCCAGGTTTTGGCTGGGCAGGGGAGAAACGGATATTTGAATATTGCTGGCCAAAAGAAAAAATAGTTGCTGAAACCAATACAGCAACTAAACTAAGTCTTGCTTTCATACATTAAGTTTATGGTCAATAATTGGATGACCATTAAAGATAAGTAGAAATAAAAAAAACGGGATGACCGCTCATCCCGTTTTCCTTGTATGAATAAAAATTTTAATCTCCTCCCAAAATTATAATTAAAGCATAGATCACTCCGGGCAGCCAGAAAAGAAGCGTCAGGAGCAAATCGATCCAAAATCTATTATTGATCTCGCCTTCATAAAGATAAACAGCCAAAGGCGGAAGCAGGATAGCAAGAATAGCAAGTAAAACGGTGTTATCACTTCCGGAATTACCATTCTTTTTTTCTGCTTTGTAATGCCTGATGAGCGATTTAACTTCTTTGATGCGCTCTTTTTTATCTTTCCTGGATAAATTTTTAAAGTCTTTTACAGCAGATTTCACGGTCGCCGGATCCGGGTTACCGGGAATTATTACTGTAGCATTTTCGGGAACTACAACAGAAGCGTATGATTTTTCAGAAACAAAAACGCCTGCGATCAACAGGGCAGTAAGAATTAAAACAATTTTTTTCATAGCAGAATTTTTAAATATCAATAATTAATCGTTTCAACCGGAAGCGAATACTCAATAGGAAAAATCACTTTCAACAGGGCGCAGGATCTTTCTAAACGATGTCCATGGCTTTTACAAAAGAAGTGGCAACAAACGGCAAAATAAAAGTGAGCCATGGCCAGTGACTATAAATGGCAAAGCCCAGGCCTGCAATCGAGATCAAAAATATCAGCCAGTAGAGTCCTTTATATTTCTTTTTTTGTTCCATCGCAGAAATTTTTCGCAAAAATAATGCGGTAGTGCTAAAAGAAAAAATTAGTTTTCAACTTCTTAGCAGCTTTCTTTGGACTAAAAAGCAGCAAAAAATAACGCAAAACCCCGGTCAAATACTTTTCCGGGATATATTACTAAAGTGTCTTAAGAACACATTATATTTGAAGGGATAAAACACCGGCAGAAACAGCCATATGAAACTACAATTCTATTTAAAATTTCACACTGAGTTTGGCCAAAGCCTCTGGATCAGCGGCAATATGGACGAATTGGGCAACGGGGATCCTGCGTTGGCTTTGCCAATGGAATACTTGAATGATGAATTTTGGCAATGCACTCTGAACGTAAAAAGAAAGAACATCACTGAGCCGGTGATCTATAAATATTTTTTGCAAAATAAAGATGGCGAACTCATCTGGGAATGGGGAAATGACCGGCTGATCAATGTAATTAAAAAAGATATCAGCGAAGTACAACTGACCGATACCTGGAATCATGCCGGTGAATATGAGAATGTTTTTTTCTCGGCGCCATTCAAAAATGTGTTGCTAAAAAAACATGCTGCTATTCAAAAATCAAAAGCTGCTAAAAAAAATTTTACACATGTATTTCGTGTAAAAGCGCCGTTGCTGAAAAAGAATGAAGCGTTGTGCCTGGTCGGAAGTTGTAATGCTCTTGGGGACTGGTCCAAAGAAAAGCCAATCCTGCTTACAAAAAATGACACCTGGTATGAAGCAAAAGCAGATCTGTCAGAAGATAGTTTTCCTATTGCTTACAAATACGGAGTGTTTGATGTAAAGAAAAAAGAATTTGTTGCATTTGAATCCGGGAATAACCGGTTACTCTATGGGGATGCTTCTAAAAAGAAGATCAATATTCTTCATGATGGATTTGTTCATTTTCCCAATGATACCTGGAAAGGTGCCGGTGTGGCCATACCGGTGTTTAGTTTGCGCAGCAAGAAAAGTTTTGGGGTCGGGGAGTTCACAGATATTAAATCGCTTGCGGATTGGGCGGCAAAGACCGGGTTAAAACTGATTCAATTGCTGCCCGTCAATGATACCACTGCTACGTATACTGTTTCTGATTCCTATCCTTATTCAGCCATTTCCGCATTTGCATTACACCCGATCTATATCAATATATTTTCATTAGCGGGAGAAAAATATGCATCAAAGATCCAAAGCCTGAAAAAACACCAGGCTCCTCTTAACAAATTGGCTGAGGTAGACTATGAACAGGTGTTGAAACTCAAACTGGCAGCACTCAAAGAACTATATGATGCCATGGGTGAAGAAACACTGGAGTCTGAAGATTTTCAGAATTTTTTTGAAAATAATAAACACTGGCTGGTCCCATATGCTGCTTTTTGTTTTTTGCGAGATAAATACGGCACTGCTTCATTTGATCAATGGAATTCGCACAGTGAATACAATAAAAAGGAAATTGAAAAACTGTGCTCGCCTCAATCAGCAACGTATAAAAACATAGCTTTTCATTATTTTATTCAATATCATTTGCACTGCCAGTTGGAAGATACTGTAGCGTATGCTCATAGAAAAGGAGTGGTGTTGAAAGGTGATCTGCCGATCGGCGTCAGCAAAAACAGTTGCGAAGCATGGACCTCACCGGTATTATTTGATCGCAATGGACAGGTAGGCGCACCTCCGGATGATTTTACTGCAAAAGGACAAAACTGGGAATTTCCTGCGTACAACTGGAAACGAATGCAGCAGGATGGTTTTGACTGGTGGAAAAAACGTTTCTGCCAGATGAGTCATTACTTTGATGCATTCCGCATTGATCATATTCTTGGATTTTTCCGGATATGGTACATTCCCATTCATGCAGTGGAAGGCATTATGGGACATTTTGTCCCGGCCATTCCTGTTCACATTTCAGAATTCGGAGAAAATGGTATCTGGTTCGATCAGTATCGTTATTGCAAACCATTTATCAACGATTCTGTTCTTGCAGAAATATTCGGAGATCTTGCTGATAATGTGAAAAATGATTTTTTACGCAACAATGATTCCGGCGGATATGAATTACTACCTGAATTTTCCACGCAGCGACAAGTGGAACATTTTTTTATTGGTAAAGATGATTGCGAAAAAAATATAAGATTGAAGCAGGGTTTGTATGATCTTATTTCCAATGTGATCTTGTTTGAACATGAAGGCTCGCAGGGGCAGCAGTTTCATTTCCGCATTTCGATGGAAAAAAATCTTTCATTCAAAAACCTCGTTCCCTTTGAACAGGAAAAATTGTATAATCTTTATATCAACTATTTCTATCGCCGCCAGGATGATTTCTGGTTTAAAGAAGCCATGCATAAATTACCGCAGTTGAAAGCAGCAACGAATATGCTGGTTTGCGGAGAGGACCTAGGGATGGTGCCACATTGCGTGCCGGATGCCATGAGCCAGTTGGGAATTCTCAGTCTCGAGATACAACGCATGCCTAAAAATCCAAAGACAGAATTCTTTCATCCGGAACAAGCACATTATTTATCGGTAGTTACGCCATCCACACATGATATGAGCACTATTCGTGGATGGTGGGAAGAGAACCGGGAGAAAACACAGCGTTTTTTTAATCAAATGCTCGGACAGATAGGCGAGGCGCCATTTTATTGTGA
>DASZPW010000413.1:0-6751 GCA_035550155.1 Chitinophagaceae bacterium
TTTTTGGAAGGGACGGCTGGAGGTGCTTTATAGGTAGCAGTCAGGAAAGAAAGATCTGGCGACAGATCTCCATCATTGGAAGATATGGATATGTCGTGACCATTTACCATCCAGTGTGGTGTCTGGGTGATTCCAATATCAATAGTTTTTTGAGTTGTAATATCTCCCTTTGCATCTAAGTGTCCTATTTTTAAAGTTACCGTTTGGTTTACATTCAAGGTTATTGAAGATGCCGGCGCCAGGAAATAATCATTAATCGTTTGTGCATTTGTCTTTGCATTCAAACACATCATGGCAGCAATAAAAACAGCTAATCTCATAAAGCTTTATTATACGGCTAAAAAGGGTCGCAGAATAAACCGTATCCCTCATATGGATACAGTTGTTGTTTTAATTGCGAGTTCTTAATCATCCGGACTTTTTATTTCTTTACTTTATTGTTTTATGAACTCAACTCTCCTGTTATTAGCCTTACCTTCAGGCGTGTCATTGTTTTCAATTGGTTTACTGTCGCCAAAACCTTTTGTTGTAAGTCTTGCGGCATCGATGCCCATTGCAACCAGTTTTGTTTTTACGGCATCCGCTCTTTGTTGGGAAAGATCAAGATTGTGGGCAGAGGATCCGGTATTGTCTGTGTGGCCATCTATTTCAAACTTCAGTGAAGGATCTTTTTTCATCAGGTTAAAGATCTGGTTGATAGAACCCATCGATTCCGGTTTCAACGTTGCTTTGTCCACATCGAATAAAATACCATGCATGACAATTCTCGATGGTGTAGTGGTTTGTTTATAAATATCGATACCACCTGCGGCGATGCGAATATTTTTGATAAAAGAGTTTTCGTAACCATTCACATCTATGGTTACATTCTGCGGCTTGCCGGTAAGGTTGTTGACATTTGCTACCCGGTACTGGTCTACATACACTTTTCCAACAGATTTATTCACCGCAATAGCAACATGATGCCATTTCATCGGATCTTCCAGCGCTGCTTTCAACGCTGCCGGGTATTCAACGCCTCCAAGTGTCCAATCTATATCGTCGCTGCCAAATGTCAATCCTGGTGTGATGCCTTCTCCGCCGGAGTAATATACCCTATGACCAAAATCGATCATCAGGTGGTTCAATCCGAAGCTTTCATTTTTAAAATCAAGCTCAATGGTAAACTTATCAGGCATGTAAGTAGCATTTGTCATTCGAGGCGTCATGGTGGCTCCGGGCCCTTTTGGTACATGAATCACATTTTCTCCATCCTCTGCCTGCACATCCATTTGCCCGTTAGCTAATGTAAACTGTGAGGGAATTTCTCCTGTCTGCTCATCCGCTAGATTCGATTCAAAAATCACTGTGTCGCCGGGAACGAAATCGTAATTCGCATATGTTTTCAGGCTGGGTGGTCCTGCAACAACCTGTTTCCCGTCGGTCGTATTATTGGATGAATTATCTGATCCATTGTCTGATGCTTCTTTTTTCTTTGTCGCATCTTCGGTTTTATCGAGGGTTTTATCTATTGTCTGGTCTTCTTTCTGATCAACACGCTGATTTGTCTTGTCTTTGATCTTGTCTTTCAATTTTTTTAATATCTGGCCATTTGAAGCTGCTGAAAACATCGAAACGACAAACAGAAGAGTGCAGAACTTTTTCATATAAAATAGTTTTATATAAAGTTGTCGCTTTTACTAAGGCAAGTCAATCACAAAAAAGTGTGAGAACTCAACCAAACATCCTTTAAAGGGGAGGCTTAGCCCTACTCATGTTGAAGTATTGATTTAGAATAAAAGAATCTTTCAAAGTCCTCCCTTTTGGGAGGATTTAGGTGGGTCTTCCATACACTTTATTCAGCGCTTCCGTCCGACTTTGAACCTGTAGTTTTTCGTAAATCTTTCTGGCATGGCTGCGAATGGTTTCCATACTGACTTTCATTTCATCGGCAATTTCTTTATAGCGCAAACCTTTTGCCAGTGCTTTTAAAACTTCCTTTTCTTTAGGAGTAAGTATATCGGTTTCGTCAATTGAATCTTTTTTCTGGAAAGAAGCGATGACCTTGCGGGCAATCTGGCTGCTCATGGGGGAGCCGCCATTGTATACTTCCACAATAGCATCCAGGATTTTTGAGGGAGCCGTTTTTTTCAGCAGGTAACCACTGGCTCCGGCTTTCAACGATTCAAATATGTTTTCATCGTCTTCATATACGGTACTCATGATAAATTGCGTTTGCGGGCAAAGCGATTTTAATTTTTTTACTGCATCGATCCCGTTGATGCCCGGCAAATGAATATCCATCAGGGCTACATCCGGTGATAGTGATGGTAATTCCGCTATGGCAAGTTCTCCATTTGCAAATGTTTTCTGGCAACTAAACCCTTCACTTCCGTCAATGAGCAGTTGCAATCCTTCCCGGATCTCTTTGATGTCTTCTATAATGACAACACGTATCATTTTTTCATGCGAGTATTTCCTGGAACATTTCAAATGTAGTTATTGCTGTTTCAAATTATCATCACAAAAAAGTGTTAGACTGTTATCATTATCCTGGACTCAGTGCCGTTGCCTGGTTCCGACTGAATTTCATATGTCCCACCGATCTGTTCAATACGATTTCTCATGTTCATCAATCCATTTCCAAACTCCCGGGTATGATTTACATCGAAACCCTTTCCATCGTCTTTTATAATAATTTCAAAATTGTTGGCTGTGATCCTGATATTTAGTGTTACGGTATCGCACCAGGCATGTTTCCCGATATTATTGAACGATTCTTTTATTGTAAGAAAAATATTTCTCCGGGTTTCTTCCGATAACTTGATAAGAGGAAATTTTTCCGGGTATATAAAATGTGTTTCGATCCTGAACGATTCGAAGAATTTTAATGCATATTCCCGTATATATGCAGCCAGGCTTTCTAATGTATCATTTTTCGGATTTAATACCCAAATGATATCCTGCAGGCTATCCACTAATTCTCTTGAAGACTCGGAAATATTTTCCAGCTGTTGTTTTGCTTTTTCCGGGTCATTTAATTGTTTTTTTACCACTTCACTGAGAATAGCAATTTTGGTAAGGCCGCTGCCAAGATCATCATGCATATCACGGCTAATGCGGTTGCGTTCTTTATCTACAGCCTGTTCTTTTTCTAATTTCAATAATTTTTCTTTTAGGTTTCTTTGCGATATGTAACGAACAGCAATACCAAATATTGAGATCAGCACCAGGCAAACCAAAGTGATAAACCAGGTCGTTTTCCAGAATGGTTCCAACAATCGAAACGGAATGGTGATAATATTTGGAGCAACCACTCCATTCGCACTGGCAGCTTTTAATTGCAATGTGTATTTTCCGGGAGAAAGATTGGCATATTGTACTTCGCCGCTGTTTCCTACATAATGCCAGCCGGAGTCAATGCCTTGTAGTTTGCAGAAATATTCATTGTGTAATGGGCTGGAGAAATCCGGCAATGCCCATCGAAATTTAATATTGCGGCTGCGATAACTAAACTGCAATGATGAAGATCCGTTCCAGGGTACCGGGTTTTCGTTTGAGAGTATTTCTGTCAATTGAATGGCCGGTACTTTGGCAATGGCGGATAAAAATTTCCCCGGATCAAATGAAGTGATGTAGTTGTGGTTTCCAAAAAGCATCCTGCCATCGTTGCGGCAAAATAACGAGCCATTCATATCATTGTCTAATAATCCATCAGCCGTTGTAAACCGTCGGAATGCACCGGTGGTTTCATTGTACACTACCAATCCATTCTTAGTAGTGATCCACCAATTTCCTTTTTTATCCGGATAGATATCATAGATCTCTTTGTTCATTTCCTGCGGAAGTTCCATGATCCTGAGCTGCCTGTTTTTTTCATCCCATTTTAGAAACGCATCCGGAATAGCGCTGTATAAAAAACCGTTTTTATAAAATATGGAAAGCGTACGCACCAGATTTCCAATCTTGCCGGCGAATGGTTTTGAAAACGTTCCGGTCTTTTTATCGAATAAAATTATTCCTTCATCCAGATCGGCCATCCATATATTGCCATTCTTATCCTCAGCTGCGCCGGAGATCACCAATTTTTTTGGCTTGCCAGCAGTGGTGATAAAGTGATCCCAGAGTTCCTGGCATTTACCGGTTGCAGTATCCAGCGTCCAGATACCTTCTCTCCAGGGAAAGACCCAAAGTTTTTTGTCCGAATCGAAAAAAAGATGGGTAATAAAATTACGGGGAAGCGATGTACTGTCATTTTCCGTATGATGGAACCATTGAGCACGGCCATTTTCCGTATTGATCTTTGCTATGCCTGACGTGGTGCCTAACCAGAGATCGGTATTGCTTTGTGTAATGGACAATACAGCAGGTGTGGTGCCTGAATTTTTTTCCGCTGCAACCAGGTCGCACATTGGGCCAAAATTTTTTTTCACATTCCAATTATCATCATAGAGTTTCAGAAAATTATTTGAATCCCCGCCGACTAATACTGATTGATTCCGTTCTGAAAAAACCACAGCCTGCTCCGTGATATCTTTTGAGAAAAAATGATGTTGAAAAAATTGCCGCTCCGGGTTGTAAATGAACAATCCGGAAGAAGAAGCCAGCCATATCCATCCATCTTCTGATTTATAACAGGGAAAAAAATCGGGAAGTTCTTCACCCTGTGATGGAACGGAAAATTTTATAAAACGGGAAGCTGACGGATCGAATGCGAGCAATTGGCCATCGAGCCATAACACATTTTTACCATCCGGTTGCTGTACTTCTGCTATGCATCGAACAATTGCCGGATGCATTGGCAAAGAAGTAAAATGAATGAGTTTCCCGGTGTGATTATCTACTTGTTCCAGGCCATTTCCCCAACTGCCTGCCCAAATTTTATTATCACTGCTTTGGTATACATAGGTGAACAATTCCTGGTAATCCGGAGGAATTGCGGGATCGATCTCCTGGTTGTATTTGTATGAATTCAGATCAAAGGACCAAAGGCCGTCTGCCGATGAAAGCCATAGTTTATTTTCTTCTTTGTCTTTGATCAGATGTGTAAGCTTATTGCATTTTGAATTATTTTTTTTGGAGAAGACATTAAAAAATGAACGAAAGGACCCGGAAGAAGCATCGAACTCAATTAAACCACCATCGGTACTGCACCATAATTTTTTCTTTGGCTCAGCATAAATAGAATTGATGAAGCCGGCATTTCCATAGGGACTGGCAGGAAGTTGGAACGATAAAAATTTATTTTTATCCCTTTCATAACAGGACAGCCCATCAGCGGTTCCTATCCAGATATTCCCCAATTCATCTTCGGCAAGGCAGAGAATATTATTATTGACAATGGAAGTGCTGTCATTTTCCCTGTGGCGATAAATCGTAACTACAGATCCATCCATCATATTTAATCCGTCGGAGGTGCCTACCCATACAAATCCTTTTTTGTCTTTGATCACGCATTGCACATGGTCATCACTTAATCCATTGGCTTCACCTATAGAATAAAGCACAATACTATTGTCGGAATATTGCGCTAATAATTTCCCGGCAACAAACATTAAAAATGATGAGATGATCAACACTGTTTTCAAGCGCTGCAGTTGAAACCTGAATTTACAACAGAATATGATTGGTTATAACCTCGGCTTCCAGGGAATTTCTTTCACCTTTAAATGATGGCCGATGAAACGGGACAACACAAAAAGATAATCACTGAGCCGGTTAAGATATTTGATAATTAGAGGATCAATAAACATGTTGTTTTGTTGCAACAACACACAGAGCCGTTCCGCTCTGCGACAAACACAACGGGCAATGTGTAAGGAAGAAACTGCTACGTGGCCTCCGGGAAGAACAAATGATTTCATCACCGGGAGTTTTGCATTCATTGTATCAATTTCATTTTCCAGCAGTGTTACATCAGTTTCCTTCAAGTCAGGAATTTTCATTTTCGTTTCCTTGTCAGGGTCGCAGGCTAAGGATGATCCAATTGTAAATAAACGATCCTGAATTTCTTTTAAAATTTTTTTGCTGCTTTTTATTTTGATCTGGTCATTGATCATGCCGATCCAGGAGTTGAGTTCATCAACCGTTCCGTAAGATTCGATCCGTAAATGACTTTTTGGAACTTTGGTTCCCCCGATGAGCGAGGTGAATCCTTTATCGCCTGTTTTTGTGTAAATTTTTAAAGACATAAGCAAGGGTCAGGAAGATATTTGTAGATCTGTTTTAACAAAATTTGTCAAAAAAAGTTGACTAGCTGTCTGAAAAAGTATAATGACTATTATACCGTAGTCATTTTGTTCCTGGTTGGATTTACTGCATCACTTTCTATAACACCGTCTCTCAACCTAACGATCCTTCCGGCATAATTAGCAATATCTGTTTCATGGGTTACCAAAACTACCGTATTTCCTCTTGAATGAATTTCTCCAAAAATATGCATGATCTCATATGAGGTGCTCGTATCTAAGTTTCCCGTTGGTTCATCTGCCAGGATGATAGAAGGGTCATTCACCAATGCTCTTGCGATCGCTACACGCTGGCATTGTCCACCCGACATTTCGTTTGGTTTATGATGACTGCGGTCAGAAAGATTCACCATTTCCAACACATGCATTGCTTTTTCAAGACGTAATTTTCGATTCATGCCACTGTATACAAGCGGCAACGCCACATTTTCCAAAGCAGTCAATCTCGGTAATAAATTGAATTGCTGAAATACAAATCCGATCTCTTTATTCCGAACATCGGCAAGGTCATTGTCTTCCATTTT
>DASZPW010000414.1:0-2091 GCA_035550155.1 Chitinophagaceae bacterium
TTTTATTTGTGTTTTCATTTTTATTTTTTTAATGAATGGAGTAATTAAAATTCAGCATTAAGACCAAACGTAATTACCCTTGGTACAGGGTACCTGCCATAATCTATATTCTGCAGAATTGGATTTTGGTTTAAGGATCCTACTTCAGGATCCAAGCCGCTGTATTTTGTAAACACATACAAATTTTGTCCGCTTATATAAGCTTTTAAATGATCCATTTTAATATACCGTGCCCATCTTTGGGGTAGATTATATCCGAGCAGGACATTTTGTATTCTCATGTAAGAAGCGTTTTCTAAAAATCTGTCTGACATAACTAAGTTGTTATTCCCAAAACCTGCTCTTGGTGTTGGAATGTTTGAATTGGGATTAGTTGGTGTCCAGAAATCGAAAACATTTGTTCTTTGATTCTGGTACAAACCATACATTCCTTCAGTCTGGAAAGAAAGAGCATTCAATATTTTGCCTCCATGAGAACCCCTTAAAAATATAGAAAGATCAAAATCTTTATAAGTAAATGTGTTGGTGATGCTGTAAGTAAAATCAGGATTGGGATTACCTAAAGCGAATTGTTGATTAGGATCGCCCTTGCCATCATTGCCTGCATACATGATATCACCGAGATAGATCGCATTACTAAGTGTCCTGTCGCTGCTAATGGGTTCAGGTTGGCCAATGACATTTTGTGGATGTGTAGCTAAATACGTCAGGTCATCTTGAGTCTTAATAATTCCTATCGTTTTATATCCATAAAATTCTCCGATTGGTCCCCCAACCTGTGTGTACGTAGCGGGTATCTGGGGTCCAAATCCTGTAGAAACATTTCCGATCAGAGCAGGAAAACCATTCAATGAAATTACTTTATTGGTGTAGTGTGTGAAGATCACATTAGTGGTCCATGTAAAATCTTTTTTGACAATATTGCGACTGGTAACGCTGAGTTCAACACCGGTGTTTTGAATTTTGCCGGCATTTACCCAGGGCGGCTGAACTACAGCAGCGTTGGAATATTCAGCAGTGCCGCCACCAAGAAATGCTGGTAATGGTTGATGAAACAGAAAGTTCTTCGATGTTTTTTTGTAAACATCAACAGAAGCATCAATGCGATTATTGATCAGGCTAAAATCTAACCCGGCATTTCCCTGGATTGCTGTTTCCCAGGTTAGATTTGGATTGCTGAAATTCGCAAAGCTAAATCCGGTACCAAGTCCTGTTACGACCGGCGTAATAGCTGAACCGTATTTATAACCGCCGCCTGTATTGGAATTGCCTGTTGTACCATACCCAATCCTGATTTTAAGATTGCTGACAAACTTGTTTAATTTTTCCATGAAAGGTTCTTCCGATAATCTCCATGATACCGCAACACCGGGAAAATAACCAACCTGATGCCCTGGTGCAAAATTGGAAGAACGATCTCTGCGATCTGTTGCAGTAATACTGTATTTATTATTATAGGTGTAGATAACACGAACTATCCATGACTCCATTGATGTACTTCCTTTCGGTTCATCCAATGTGTTGCTGGATTGTGTACCTAAGTTTAATGTTTGGATTGTATTACCTGCTGTAAATCCTTTGGTGCTTGCATTAATGCCATCATAATTGGATTCCCATACTTCATGGCCAACTAATGCGGAAACTGAATGTTTGCCCGCAAAAGTGTGATTGTAATTCAAATGCTCCAGCCAGTTCCAGTAAGAGTCAAAGTTATTATTCTCAAGTAAAGCAGCTTGTGTGTTTACATAAGCCGGAGCAGATCCTGTAGCGCCATAGGAATAAGTTGGTTTAAATATTTTTGCATGGCCCCAATCGAAATTTCCGTCAATTTCCGAATGCAGGGTCAGGTCTTTCATGAATTTTATATCTGCATACAGATTACCCTGTACGTTGCCTCTTGTTAAAAAGTTAGTGATGCTCAAAGCTTGTTGTACCGGGTTTTGACCTCCCAATACTGTTCCATTCACTACTGCAGGTCCGGCATAAGAACCATCAGCATTATATACGGCTGCATCAGGTGCTTGCAAAAGAGCATTATAGATAATACCATAAGAGTTTCCTAATCCGACATCAGATTTATTGCGATTAGCT
>DASZPW010000415.1:0-4070 GCA_035550155.1 Chitinophagaceae bacterium
TGGATGAGCCATGCAGATACGATCCTGGAATTACCGGAAGGATTCGAATTGTTAGCAACTACTGAAACAATTCCAATTGCCGCATTTAAAAAATCTGTAAATGGAATTTCTAACTCCCGACTCCCAACTCCCGACTCCCAACTCAAGACTCAAGACTCAGTATTTCCACTCTACGGTCTGCAGTTCCATCCTGAAGTTTATCATTCCATCGAAGGAAAAAAGATCCTCCATAATTTTTTAGTTGACATCTGTGGTTGTTCACAGGATTGGACACCGGCACATTTTATTACTGACACCGTAAATAGTTTAAAACAAAAGATCGGGGACCGCAACGTGATCATGGCATTGAGTGGTGGCGTGGATTCCACGGTAGCAGCAACTTTAATTCACAAAGCAATTGGCGACCGCCTCTACGGAATTTTTGTAGATAATGGAGTGCTGCGCAAAAATGAATTTGAAAATGTGCTGAAGACCTATGCCAAATTGGGATTGAATGTAAAAGGTATTGATGCGAAAAAAAGATTTTATGATGCACTTGCGGGGAAAACAGATCCTGAAGCAAAACGCAAGACCATTGGTGCTTTATTCATTGATATTTTCCAGGAAGAAGCAAAAAAAATTGAAGGCATTGAATTATTGGGACAAGGCACTATTTATCCTGATGTGATCGAAAGTGTTTCGGTACATGGTCCATCTGTCACGATCAAATCGCATCACAATGTGGGCGGCTTGCCGGAAAAAATGCATTTGGGATTAGTGGAGCCACTGCGCTTTTTATTCAAAGATGAAGTGCGAAAAGTGGGAAGAGAATTGGGCATTCCCGATGAAATGATCGATCGGCATCCATTTCCCGGTCCCGGCCTCGCCATCCGGATTCTGGGTGAAGTGACTGAAGAAAAAGTGAAATTATTGCAGGAAGCCGATGACCTTTTCATAAAAGCATTGAAAGAACATCATCTCTATGCAACGGTTTGGCAGGCGGCAACTATCTTGTTGCCGGTAAGAAGTGTCGGTGTAATGGGTGATGAACGAACTTACGAATACACGGTTGCATTAAGAGCAGTGACCAGTGTAGATGGTATGACAGCCGATTGGGCGCACCTGCCCTATGATTTCCTGGCAAATATTTCCGGAGAGATCAGCAATTCGGTCAAAGGCATCAATCGTGTAGTGTATGATATCAGCAGCAAACCTCCGGCTACTATTGAATGGGAATAATTCTGTATCACAATTCATAAGATTTAAAAATATAAGGATGAAGAATATTTTCAATTGCTTCTTTTCTTCGTTACTATTATTGAACACAGTAAATGTATCGGCACAAAATAATACTGATGCAGTAAAACAACGCATTGCCATCTTTGCCCCATTATATCTTGATTCAGCATTTGATGCCTCCGGTAATTATCGTTTAGCCGATGGCCTTCCTAAATACATCAACCCCGGCCTCGAGTTTTATGAAGGAGCGCAGTTAGCATTGGATTCTCTTGCCGGTGAAAAAGCGCCATTGGAACTATTTGTTTTCGATACCCGTTCTAGTACTAAAAATTTAAAACAGCAACTTGAAGAGGCAAAAGCTGATAGTGTGCAATTGATCCTCGGCTATACTGCCACAGTTGGTGAATTGCAGCAAATGGCTTTTTCATCGCAGGAAATGAAAGTGCCACTCATCAATGTGAATCTCCCGAATGACGGGGGCGTTTATGAAAATCCCTTTTTGGTATTGCTGAATTCTACACTGAAAACACATATCGAAGCCATGTATCGTTTTATCCAGAAATATTACCCGCTGGATGAGCTGATCGTTTTCAAAAAAAAAGGACAATTGGAAGATCTCATCCATTCTTATTTGGATGAAGCTGGTAAAAACACTTTAGGGGTGCCATTGAAACTGAAATACGTGGACATCCCTGATTCTTTTTCTGTCAATCAGCTAAGAACACATCTGGACAGCAATCGACACTCATTGTGTATCGCAGGAAGCCTGGATGAAAGTTTTGGGAAACGCCTGGCACAACAACTGGCAACTATCAGCGGGCAATATCCTTTGACTTTAATGGGTATGCCGACATTTGATAATATCGTTTCTGATTTTATAAATAAAGATTATAAAGGCCTTGAGGTCGTTTATAGTACACCTTTTTATAATTCCCGCACTGATACGGTAAGCAAAAAGATCATCAGCTGGTATAATACCAACATGTTTGCCCGGCCCAGCGATATGGTGATGCGTGGCTATGAAGCTACCTGGCGATTTGCTAAATTATTAATGCGTTACAAAAAAGATATCGCTTCCAATATCAGCCGAAATGAATTCAATGTGTTTCGTGAACTGGATATTCAACCGGTGATCAATAAAAAAACCACTTCCCTGGATTATTTTGAGAATAAAAAATTGTATTTCATAAAACTACAGAATGGACTGATCAAAGAGGTTGATTGATAGAAATGACCAGTCATTTCAATTCAATTCCTCCAATGCCGGCTGTTTCATGCAACCTCACCAATGCCGGAGCAATCACCCGAATTTTGATCACAGAATTTTTCTGAACTGCTTCGCAAAAAGCACCTGAATTCGTTACAAGGAAATTACTTTTTAGCTCCGGCTCCGGAAGCCACCAGAGAGAATGCTACTACAAAAAACCATTCCCGGAATTTTTTAAATCCATGCTATAGGTAGTCTCAAATAAAAAGGTCATCCGCCGGAGCGAATGACCTTGACGTCTTTCATAAGCAGGCTTTTCAGTCCATTATTGTTTTACAACTTTCGTCGTTATTCTTTGATCGCCCTGGCGAACTTCCACTACATAAGTGCCCGATGTATATAGCTCACCGAAGCGGTAAATCTCTCCAACTGATCCATTCATTACCGTTAACAGTTTGCCTGCCATGTCAAATACTTTGATCTGAACATTTTCAGTGCTATTACTGCTGATCTTCAGGTTAAAGTAATTCTGTGTCGGATTCGGGTATGCTGTTGCTTGTAATGCCTGTGCTTCCAGAACTGGTTGTTTCGGATTTATAGTTTGAGACTGACCCGAACTTCTTCCACTGCAGGCATTGACAGTAACATTTGTCGTTGCTGTATTCGAGCAGCTGCCATTACTGTACGTATAAGTTACAGTATAGGTTCCCGGAGTGCTGGCACCCAAATTAATAGCACCGGTACTACTGTTGATCGCTAACCCTGAGGTTGATGAATAAGTACCGCCTGATTGTCCGATACGTACTACTGAAGCTGTTCCTTCATTTTGACAATATGGGTTACCAAAGTAGAAGATCAGAGCAAATGGTTTTGGATTAATGGTAACAAATTTTGATGTTGATACCGTACCACAACCATTAGTTACTCTATAAGTGATAGTAACTCCACCACCTGTTGCACTGTTTGCAGTTACGAGTCCGTTACTGTTGACAGTAGCTCTCGAAGGATTACTGCTGATCCAGGTTCCACCAGGTGTGGCATCTGATAATTGTGTTGTATTACCCACACAGACAGTGGTAGTACCGGTAATTGGTGCAACCGTCACGGTCGATACAGTTGTAATATTTACCGTACCCGTCTGGCTGCTGCAACCCGTAGATGTTCTTGTTGCAACCACATAGTATCCATTGCCGGCACCCAGGCCCGTCCATGTCAATGAAGAACCGTTTCCATTCTTATAGTTCTGTATATTGGCGTTACTACCATTTTTCAATTGGTATCTTACACCAGCTTGAGAACTGCTAAGAGTAATAGTTCCCGTATTCGGTGACGTCGAACATGCAGGACTTGCAGTAAGGGTGTAAACCTGCGGTAATGAATTTACGCTAAGCCTTGCAGCACTAGATGTTCCGCTACTGCAGGGGCCACTCACTAACACTCTGTACCTGTTGCCATCCATTGCAGTAGTTACAGATGCGATAGTTAAACTGTTACTCATTTCACCAGTAATATTATTCCATCCGCTACCTGTATTTACTTGCCATTGATAAGAAGTTGCAGCTGCACTAACAACAGTAAATGTTGCAGATTCGCCTTCACATCTTGTCAAATTGGACGGTTGTCCGCTAATGGTAATCGGTCCACC
>DASZPW010000416.1:0-8180 GCA_035550155.1 Chitinophagaceae bacterium
GAATTTGCTCTATTTTAGTTTGTATATCTGAATAACCAATGTCATTATGAGAATGATGAATGATATAAAAAACAAAATGCCGGGTAGGGGTGATGGTGACTGGTTTGTAAATAGTATCAGTTGCATTCACAATAAATTGAAGTGTATCAACGCCGGTAAAATCCGGAGCATAGGCCGGGATGTTCAGTTTATTGTAGCCTGTTTGCAACGTTGCGTACACCACCCCGCTTTTAGATCGTATTAATAAAGAACTATTGTTTGGGTATGGGTTGTCCACAAATACATTCAACTGCCTTTTATTTTCTTTTCGGGTGATCATGTTAGTAGGCTGTGCGATCAGTTTCAGCCCTCGTTGATACATAAAGATCATCAGCCAATCCTGGCTGTTCTCATTTTTCCCTTCGATGGTGAATGCTGCTTTTTTATTTACTGAAGGGGCAGGAACGGTAATAAAAAATCTTCCAAAGGCATCTCCGTTCACATCATATTCCTGCTGGATGAAATTGTACATTGAATTATTTGCTCCTGTACCTGCAATACTATAAGATCCCTTTTTCCTCATGGGAGTAGTGATCGTAAAAAGTTTTTGATCATTCAGCCATACATCAAAATCACGGTCGCCGCTGCTGGTGCCGGTAGAATGGCCAAGCAAAAACTCATAAGTTACCAATTGCTTGTTGCCGGAATAAACCGGGCTCTCCCAGCTGATTGGCATAGCGCCGGTCACACGGGTCAGCAAAGCAACATTGGCAAATTGGTGCAGCGGAGAAAAATAATTGATCTCATCTCCTTTTATTTTTTTGAAAAAACCATTGATGGTGTCTGCAGTTTGCGCCTTGCATTTCACAGAAAAGAATAACAAACAGTAAAGAAAGTATTTCATGCTGGCTAAAAAATTGTTGATATCAAAGTTCAACAATCAGTGGAGAATAAAAAACTATTTCGGTTAATGATGTTGGTGTGAAGAAGTGCTAAAAGAAAGAGGGTCTTCATGTGAAGACCCTCAACGCAACAAGGTCCGAAACACCTAAACAACTTCTAATTCTTCTTTTGGCAATGGCTTCAGGCAGAAGAACCAATCTTTGCAATAGACATTTTCATCTTTCCCTGCCATCCGATCTTTAGCCGCTCCGCAACTATTTGGTGGCGGTACGATCACATCTTCGCCGGGTTGCCAATCTGCAGGTAATGCGACTGCAAACTTATCGGCAGTTTGCAATCCGATCAATACACGTTTCAGTTCATTGAAATTTCTGCCCAATGACAACGGATAATAAATGATGGTACGGATGATCCCCTTCGGATCGATGAAGAATACGGCTCTTACTGCTTTGGTTGAACTTTCATTTGGCTGTATCATGCCATACTTTTTAGCTACGGTCATGGTTATGTCTTCGATCAATGGAAAATTCACTTCCATATTTTTCATATCCCTGAACTCGATCTTTTCCTTGATAGTACGCAGCCAGGCAATGTGGCTGGACAAACCATCTACGCTTAATCCCACCAATTGCGTATTCAGTTTTGCAAATTCTTTTTCTCTTTTTGCGAAAGTCATGAACTCTGAAGTACACACGGGTGTAAAATCTGCCGGGTGGCTGAACAAAATGATCCATTTCCCTTTGAAATCTTCCGGAAAATGAATAGTGCCCTGCGTAGTTTCTGCCGTGAAAGAAGGAGCTTGATCACCGATCCTCGGCATTGCAAGTACTTCGGTTTCCTGTAAGGTAAGCATATGTATATATTTAAAGGGTGAACAATTTTAGCACGAAGCTACCGGCATCATTTACCAGGAAAAATGACAGTCATCATTCCAGAAGGTGATGCTCGTTGGTAACGGATTTAATAAAATTTGTTTGTTTCTATAATGACTACCTTCGGATCGTAAATACTTTCATCTCAAAAACTAACTGCATGCAGAAATCTTTTCAACTTTTTTCATTGACAAGCATAAGCTCAGCTATTCTCTTTTTCATTTCAACTTTTGTTTCATGCAGCCCGGAAATATCAGTTTCGCAAACAGTAAGCAGCGCCGATGAAACATTTTATCTCACCCAGGTACGTAATGATTTTATAAAACATAAAGAAGATGTGACCACGATCTACAATATAGCCGGCGGTATTGTAAAAAGAATTGATTCTTTAATAAATGGATTAATAAAGAATGCATCCAATGCAGATCTCATAAACGGGATCATGACCACAAGGGCTTATAATACAACCATCTTAGCCTACAAGGATATTCTCAATGGAAATTATATCAGCGACGCTGACCTGAAACTTAAGATCGCCAGGCATGTTGCATGGTTTGAAGGTATCGTAGCATCAAAACGCCATTGGGATGAACAATGGGATCAAACGGCAAGGCCTTATCTTTATAACAATGGTTTATTCAAGTCAGGCGACAATCAATACAACCTCATCGCCGATCCTGTGTTTCGATCTGTGCTGTGGGATCGCCGCATGTTTGCCCACGATGCGGAGATCTACACACCGCAAATTCAAGCATCGGCAGATTCTGTGATTGCAGCGATTGATCTGCTTTTAAAAAAATAACAGTATTCAAAATTATTGAGTGAGTTGTATTTAAGACTTTTCGGCAATTTCTGTATATCTCCTTTTATTTCTGCATTAATTATTAATAAAAGATAATTTTAATGATATTCTAATTCATTTCACCTACAACGAATATTTTTTGTGTCTTCTTTGTTTGTAATTTGCACTACTCCCTTCCAGGACGGAATACCATCTTTTTTACAATTCAAAAATTAAACAATATGAAAGAAGAATCTTTTCAAACCCCGTTTTCCAAAGCAATGCTGACCAGTGTGTTCGTTGGTTTCGTTACCTGCATTGTTTGCCTGATCTTTAATATCATTTATCGGGATGAAACAGGATTTCCCCTGAACGATATTATCAATGTTTCCACACTCATTTTTGCAGTGAACCTTCTTTTTGTCGTGATCGGTTTTATTTATTTCCCTTTTATGAATTCTTCAAAAAAATCCGAAATGATCTTTGTTGTGATTTTTCTTTTGCTGACGATCCTGGGTGTTATAAAAGCAGAATCGGTGATCCGTTCATCAGATCATGAACTCACACAGCAATTCAGGGGCTTGTTGCTGGGCATTATCATAATCACCGGGCTTGGTATTTTATCCATTCCACTGTTGTTTCACAACAGGAAATTCAGAGAGACAATACTCTGATAAAATATCGTGACCATCGGCACAGTTGCAGCGCTGTTATTTTTTTAGTATTTTACTGTACTATTTAAAAATACATGCGCAAACTTTTTACAACCTTGCCCGTTTTGATCCTTACCCTAATTGCACACAGCCAGCAATTAAGCCAGGTAACTTTTTCCAGCGGATCTAACCTGGATTACATTTCTTTTCTCACTGACCAGGGAGTATTGATTCGCATTTCTCCAGAAGGAAAGATACTAGAGTGGGGTACAGAATTGTTATCCGATCGGTATAATTATTATGCACCCAAGTTGCAGCCATTCATGGGAAGAATGGAATATTTTGATGATCAATCAGATTCTGCTTTCAGAGGTAAAATAAAAAGCATTGGAACCTGCACCATCACCTATTATGGTTCGTACGAATCAGATGGCAAGCCGGGAAAAATTCGAAGCATCGGAACCGCATTATTTGATTACTACAATAATTTTGACGATAAACTTTACCGGGGAAAAATAAAATTTGCAGGTAACCTGGAGGTCGATTTTTATTCTTCGTTTGTGGATGAGGCTTACCGTGGAAAATTAAAAGCAATTGGCAATACCGCTATTACTTATTATTCATCTTTTGACGATAAAGCATTTAAGGGAAAGATCAAAAGTATCGGCTCGGTACCTTATGTATGGTATTCTTCGTTTGATATAAACAGAAGTGGATTAAAATCCGGTTTGTACAGGCAAAATGTAGGAGCGATCACTTACATCCTTCATTAAAATGATTAAACAGTAATACCTGGTGGATGCCCTGTCAGCATATTCCGATTTGGGATAGCTTTGGTTGAAGAAGATGTGCATTTCATCCATATCTATATTGCCAATAAGATAGCCGGTGCGTTCACCGGCAGAAGAATGAATTTTTTGAATAAAGTCTCCAACATCAGAAACAAAATCCTCAATTAAAGGGACTTAGCAACAGGTGAAAGGGGCTTGAAAATAAAAGTTACCTAATAATTAATAACCATTATCTTTACATCGTGATGATAAGTTTTGTCAGCACAACGTACAGGATCAGCGCAAATTTTTACTTTCTTCGTCAGTAACATTTTCCTCGTCTTTACTTTTTGCTTTCCACTTTACTCACAAGTATTATTTTTTTTATTTAAAATTTTTAATCATGAATTTGTTCGTTTCAAATTTAAGTTTCGGTACAGCCGACAATGACCTGAAAACCCTTTTTTCCGAATATGGCAATGTAAGCTCTGCCAAAGTGATCACTGATCGTGAGACAGGACGTTCCCGTGGATTCGGATTTGTTGAAATGTCTTCTGACGATGAAGCCCAGGATGCGATCCGCGGACTTAATAACAAGGAACTTGAAGGCCGGCCAATGTCAGTATCAGTAGCCAGGCCGAAAGAAGACCGGAGAAATTCTTTTTCGGAAGGAAAAAGAAGATGGTAGATCCATGAAATTGTGAAAAGAGCCTTAGCGGGCTCTTTTTTTTATGAAAAAGCTTCAGCAATGAAGCAGGTAGCTGTTAACCCCCGGAAAATTCTCTTCTCAAAGAAATACGTTACCTTCACAGGAATTCCGCACTGTCAAGAATTTTTTAAAACAACTTTCTGTATTCGTTGCAGATGCTGCGGTATTTAATAATCTTAAAAGAAAAATGATATGGGTGAATCATGGAATAAAAAAGAACGTGAAAAGAAAAAACAAAAAGCCAAAATGGACAAGGCAGATAAAATGAAAGAGCGTAAGGAAAATGCCAAGAAAGGAAAAAGCCTTGATGAAATGATGGCTTATATCGATGAGAACGGAAACATTTCTTCTACGCCGCCGGATCCAAGAAGAAAAGTTGAGATCAAACTGGAAGATATTCAGATCGGGGTTCCTGAATATGTGCCATTAACCCAGGAAGAACTTACCCACAAAGGAAAGATCACTTTCTTTAACCACGAAAAAGGGTTTGGTTTTATTAAAGATCAGCAATCACAACAAAGCATATTTGTGCATGCCAATAATTTATCAGGCGAAGTAAAAGAGAACGACAAAGTGAGTTTTGAAATCGAGATCGGGCAGCGAGGGCCTTTTGCTGTCAACGTTAAAATTGTGAACTGATCATTATCTGCTCTATATTTCATCAGCATCTATAACAAACCGCATTTACATTCATTCCTGCGCCAACAGATGCAAAAAGAACAATATCATCCGGGTGCACCTGGTGCGGGGGTACTTTATTATTCAGCACCATATCGAATAATGTAGGTATAGTTGCTACAGAACTGTTGCCTAACCAATGAATGCTCATCGGCATGATATTTTCCGGCGGCTCAGCATGATATAGTTGATACAGTCTTTTGATGATACCCTGGTCCATTTTTTCATTTGCCTGGTGAATGAAGATCTTTTTTAGCTGATCAATAGGTACATTGCTTTTTTCCAGGCATGCTTTCATCGCAGCAGGGACATGTTTCATCGCAAATTCATACACTTTTCTCCCTTTCATTTTAATATAACGTATGCGTGGATCGCTACCGGGGTTGAATGCCACGCCCATATCGATATAATCCACTTCTTCCATCGAATAGGTTTGTGCTGTCATTCCTATGATACCTGGTCCAGCATCGCCGGTTTCTTTGTATTCAGCAACGCAGGCACCGGCGCCATCGCTGAAGATCATGCTGTCACGGTCATACATGTCAATCACTCTGGAAAGTGTTTCTGTCCCTATGATCAAAGCTTTTTTTGCGATACCAGCTTTGAAAAAAGCATCGGCCTGAATCAACCCCTGTACCCACCCGGGGCAACCGAATAAAATATCATAGGCTACACAATTGGGGTTTCGTATGCCTAAACTATGTTTGATACGGCTGGCGAGAGAAGGAACTGCATCAGTTTGGATCGTGTATTTTAAAACGTTACCAAAATTATGCGCTACGATCAGCTGATCGATTTGTTCCGGATCCACTCCACTACTTTCCAGAGCCATTTTCGCAGCAATAGCTCCGATATCCGATGTATTCAACTCATCAGTTGTATAACGTCGTTCTTCGATCCCGGTGATCTGTTTGAATTTCTCAATGATCTCTTCCGGAGATTTATCCAGAGGCTGCTGTTCTTCAGTATAAAAAAGATGTTTTGCAAAATCACGGTTCGATTGTACAAAAGGAGGAATGTAAGAACCCGTGCCGGTAATAACGGTTCGTAGCATAGCCGAAAAAATTAAAATAGACTAATGAAGCCGGGCTAAAGATAACGGAAGAATTCTGAATTTAATTTGACTTAATTCTCCGTGGAAAAATAATGATCAGGGAAATTATTTAATTATCATCCGTAAGCCTGGTAAATGATAAGCCGTTAAAAATTCTAGCCAGGTTCTCATTTTTTGTTTTTTTCCAATCGTTCAGGTATGTAGTACTTACGATACGCCATAGATTTTTTGATTTTAGTTCATCATAATCAGCACTTCGGATGAAAATACCTTTTACCGTATTGCGGTCCTTAAAATGTATATTAACAGGATTTTCTTTTCTCCCGTTTTTGTCTATGTACTCTTCTATTTTATCCGGTGTCATTTTAAAAGATTGTATGTTGTAAATAATAGTTCAAAAAAATCATACAGCATTCTAAGTTTTCATTTTGACTGGTCTGTAACAATTAATTATAGGCTAATGCCTGTGAAAATACCCGGGGAGGCAAATATGTTTCTATTACAAGAGCAAAATGAAAAATGTAACGATGCAAAAATAAGCTTTATTTGCCTTGCAGGATAATTCTTTTCAAATGAACAGGAATAATGGAATTAGCAATTACGGGAAATAAGTAGTACCTTTACCGTTCTTAATGTTATTGCTCTCTCTAATTTGTGTTGAATTGATCCACCCAAATACCGTGATGGCTTAACGTAAGGCAGGTAAAGTATCATAATTGTTTTGATAGCCTTACCACATTTTTTTACTTTAAATTTTTTACAATTGTCATTTAACAATTTGCAGCTCATTGAGCCTGTATTAAAGGCTTTAAGCCATGAAGGGTACATTACACCAACACCTATCCAGGAAAAATCTATTCCTGTTATTTTACAAAAAAGAGATCTGCTGGGCTGTGCACAGACCGGGACCGGAAAAACAGCCGCATTTGTGATTCCGTTATTGCAGATGATGCATCAGCAACAACAACATTCAGTACAAAAACAAAATAGAATAAAAGCTCTTGTGTTAACACCCACAAGAGAACTGGCTATTCAGATTGGAGAAAGTATCCGTTCTTATGGAAAATATCTGAATGTAAAGCACCAGGTAATTTTTGGCGGTGTGTCCCAATACAAACAAGTACATGGGATTCGCCAGGGGGCAGATATAATCGTTGCAACACCGGGGCGCTTGCTGGACCTCGTTCAACAGCGGCATATTTCACTCAATGAGATTCAATACTTCGTTCTGGACGAAGCAGACCGGATGCTGGATATGGGATTTGTACATGATGTAAAACGGATCATTTCCAAATTACCCGTCAGAAGGCAAACGCTTTTTTTCTCAGCTACTATGCCGAACGAAATAAAACACCTGGCAGATATTTTATTAACGGATCCTGTAATGGTGCAGGTTGATCCCGTTTCCTCCACAGTGGATACAGTACTTCAACAAATATATTTTGTAGAAAAGCAAAACAAACAATCCCTGTTGATCCATTTATTGAATAGCGGTGTGATGGAAACCGTACTGGTATTTACACAAATGAAACATAGCGCTGATCGGTTATCCAGGCATCTTAATAAAGCAGGCATTCGTGCTGAGGCAATTCATGGTAATAAAAATCAAAATGCCCGGCAAACCGCATTGTCTAATTTTAAAAATAAAAGAACAAGAGTATTAGTGGCCACTGATATCGCAGCAAGAGGAATTGACATTGATGAATTGAAATATGTCATCAATTATGAGTTGCCCAATGTTCCGGAGACCTATGTGCATCGTATCGGTAGAACAGGAAGAG
>DASZPW010000417.1:0-3886 GCA_035550155.1 Chitinophagaceae bacterium
CTTTTCCTGAGCAATATGACACCATGATCGGGGAACGAGGTGTGACATTGAGTGGCGGGCAAAAGCAGCGTATTTCCATTGCTCGGGCACTGATCAAAGATCCAAACCTGGTGATATTTGACGACTGTCTGAGCGCAGTGGATGTAAAAACAGAGCAGGAAATTATTGGAAGCCTCTATGAATATCTTCAGAATAAAACAGCCATTATTATTACCCACCGTATATTTTCCCTCTTCAATTTTGACAAAATTGTGGTGTTGGAGGATGGAGAAATCGTAGAGCAAGGCACCCATCGTGAATTGATTGATGCTAACAGTTATTATGCAGGGTTATATGCCCGCCAGCAGGAGCAGGAAAATGACATATAATAACGAATAAACGCTCAGGATTTGGCTGTTTCAAAAACATCTATATATTTGTGACTTCGCAAACCAAAACATTGATTTTAAAACTGTAAAACTTTTAACTGTGGCTTACGAGAATAACGACAAGAAAATGGAGAGCATTTACAGCAAACGCATTCGTGCTGGAAAGAGAAGAACTTACTTTTTTGATGTAAGAGCAACCCGTGGTAATGATTATTACCTCACTATTACTGAAAGCAGGAAACGTTTTAACGACAACGGGTACGATCGGCACAAAATATTCCTGTACAAAGAGGATTTCAACAAGTTCATTAAGGCGTTAAATGAGACTGTGGATTATGTAAAAACAGAGTTGATGCCTGATTTTAATTTTGATGCATATAATCACGATGAGGTGTTGGCTGAAAATGATGGCGAACCTGAAACAGTGATTGTTGCTGAGTTGGAGCAATCCAGTGATGTTGCGCCAGCACAGGAAGAAGACAACAGCAATGGTACTGCATCAAACGAGGAAGAAGTAGATAAATGGTAACGTAACCAAAACTAATTGTGGAATGCTTCCTTCGGGAAGCATTTTTTATTTGTTGTTATCATCAGGAATGATCTTCCAGGGATACGCCGGATTCGGAATTGCTCCCGGTTGTTGCCGGTTATTCCGTTGTAGTTTATCGAACAATTCAAATTTCTTTGGAGCCTGAAGCATATTGTCGGCATACTGATCTTTATCCGATACGATGCAAGGCATATTATCCAGCGGTAACACATAGACTTTATTACCATTTGGCAATGTTTGAGAAAGTTTTGCCTGCGGAAGATCCTGCGATAAATGAATTATTGGGTTTTGGGGATTTGACGGAATGAACCGGTCTTTCATCTTTTGCGATTTTTCTTCAGCCAGCTTCTTTTGCAAGTGTTTTTGAATGTCGAAAAAGTCATTTTGCTGAGCGGAAGCAAGAGAAAACGTTGCAAGACCTGCAATTACAAGTAGCTTTTTCATAAGTGAAGTTTTAAGGTCTTTCTAAAGTTAAACCTATTTCCTCATTTCTTTGAAAAAATTGATCAGCCCGTTGGTAGAGGAATCATGGCTGCTTACCTTCTCATCACTTTGTAATTCAGGTAAAATTTTATTTGCCAATTGTTTGCCCAATTCCACACCCCACTGGTCAAAACTGAAAATGTTCCAGATCACTCCCTGTACAAAAATCTTGTGTTCGTACAAAGCGATCAGCATTCCTAAATTGTAAGGAGTGATCTTTTTTACCAGGAAAGAATTAGTGGGTTTATTGCCGGCAAAAACTTTATAGGGGAGCAGTTTTGAGATTTCTTCATTGGTCAAACCGGCTTTTTCCATTTCTTTTTCAGCTTCTTCTTCCGTCTTTCCATTCATCAGCGCTTCGGTTTGTGCAAAAAAATTGGAAAGCAATTTTTGATGATGATCTCCGATGGGATTATGCGATTGTGCCGGTGCAATAAAATCACACGGAATTAATGGCGTGCCCTGGTGGATCAATTGGTAAAAGGCATGTTGTCCGTTGGTTCCCGGTTCGCCCCAGATAACTGGGCCGGTGCTATAGCTGACGGGTTCTCCGTTTCTATCCACACTCTTACCATTACTTTCCATATTTCCCTGCTGAAAATACGCAGCGAATCGATACATGTACTGATCGTATGGAAGTATGGCTTCACTTTGTGCTCCAAAAAAGTTTCCATACCATAATCCGATCAATGCCATCAGAACTGGAATATTTTTTTCAAACGATGTATTGTGGAAATGATTGTCTGATGCGAAAGCGCCTCTCAATAATTGTTCAAAATTTTTGTAGCCGATAGTAAGTGCAATGGAAAGACCGATCGAACTCCAGAGCGAATACCTGCCACCGACCCAGTCCCAAAAGCCGAACATGTTTTTTTTGTTGATGCCGAACTTCACCACTTCTTTTTCATTAGTGGACAAAGCCACAAAATGACTGGCAATATGTTTTTCATTTTTCGCTTTTTTCAAAAACCATTCTCTTGCTGTGTGTGCATTGGTCATGGTTTCCTGCGTAGTGAAAGTTTTGGATGCGATAAGAAACAGCGTTCTTTCAGGCTTAACCTGCTTCAATGTTTCAACAATGTGAGTACCGTCGATATTGGAAACAAAATGCGTTTGAATTCCATCGATCCAGTAAGGTTTTAATGCTTCAGTTACCATTTGCGGTCCCAGGTCGCTGCCGCCGATACCAATATTGACAATATATTTTATTTTTTTGCCTGAATAGCCTCTCAGTTTCCCGCTGTGAATAGCATTACAAAATGCTTTCATTTTTTTCAATGCTTTTTTTACTTCGGGCATTACGTCATTACCTTCGGAAAAAACGGGCTGATCAGAAAAATTTCTCAATGCAGTATGTAAAACAGACCGGTGTTCCGTTTCATTGATGATATCGCCATTGAACATGGCGGTAATGGCATCCTTCACTTTGCATTCATCAGCAAGTTGAAATAAAAGTTGCAGCGTTTTATCCGTGATCCTGTTTTTGGAGTAATCAAATACAATGTCTTCTATCTGTAACGAATATTTTTTGAAACGATCCGGATCTTTTTTAAATAATTCTTTTATCTGTGCATATTTCATTTCCGATAAATGCGCCAGCAGCAACTGCCAGGATCTTGTCGTCGTTGGATTTATTTTTGGGAACATAGATTATAAGGCTTTAAAAGTTGCAACTGTTTTTTCCACCATCTCTTTTGAAATATCTAAATGAACCACCAACCGTACCCTGTTTGGAGAAATGGCATAACCAAGAATTTCATGATCTTTTAGTTTTGAGACCAATGCAGGTGCTGATATGGGTTCATTCAATTCAAAAATGATGATATTGGTCTCGACAGGCAATACTTTTTTTACAAAATCTTTTTTTGATATTGCTTCAGCAATCTGTTTTGCATGAGCATGATCTTCGCTCAGTCGGTCAATATGATTTTGCAAGGCATAAATACCGGCAGCAGCAAGAAACCCGGCTTGTCTCATTCCTCCGCCAAACACTTTGCGAACTCTTCTTGCTTTTTTGATGAGATCTTTTTTCCCTAACAATAAACTTCCCACCGGGCAACCGAGACTTTTGCTCAGGCAAATAGAAATGCTGTCAAATAATTCTCCGTATTGTTTAGGTGTTTCTTTTTTCACCACCATTGCATTAAACAATCTTGCGCCGTCCAAATGAAATTTCAAATTGTTGTCTTTGCAGACTTTGTAAATGCGTTTAATTTCTTCAAAATCATAACAACTACCGCCGCCACGATTAGAAGTATTTTCCAAACAAACTAATGAACTGTGAGCCCGATGCGGATCGTCCGGATTTATGGCTGCTGCAACCTGATCGGCAGTAATCCGGCCCAGGTCACCTGGTAATAATTTTACTGAAGCACCTGAGTTGAAAGCGATACCGCCACCTTCATACTGGTATACGTGTGCATTTTCATCGCAAATCAATTCATCGCCGGGCTGAGTGTGACATTTGATCGCAATTTGGTTGGTC
>DASZPW010000418.1:0-4862 GCA_035550155.1 Chitinophagaceae bacterium
GCACATGGCCCGCAATAAGGATTACAAGCCACTGTTATTTGCATATCAGCATTTGAGTTTCCTAATTGCAGATCGCCTTCAAAAGGGGTAGTATCTACTTTTCTTTGTCGCTGTAACAAGGTGTTAAACACTTCTGGGTTATTTTTGAAGCGCAGTAAAGAAAAATTTTTATCGGCTAACTCTTTGTTTTTTTGCAAAGCCGGTTTTATCAGCAGCAACCATGCGGCAGTTATAGTACATAATGTAAATAGGGTAATTAAAGTTTCGTTTAATGAAATTGCCTTGAATGAAAATCTATTAAATCCGGATAACAATAGTCCGAACTGAATCCATAATACCGCAACAGTAGCTAAACAGAGCGGACACCATTTTTTTACTACCTTCCACTGATAATAAACAGAAAAAAAAGTAACCGGCAAAGAGCAGGTAGCAAGCAGGGATAAAATGATTGCTTCTGATTCAAAAATTCCTGTGAAGCCGGAAACAATTAATAAAAGGAATACAGAACTAAAATAGATGATTCCCGCATCTGCCCACCCGACAGTTATCGGGTTAAGCCATTGGGGAAGCTTTGATCCTTTTGAGGCCATTACCACATCGCAATCTGTATGCTTTCCTGCGGCACATAATTGTTCGGTAAATTCATTGCTGATGCCCAACTCATGCTCTGCAATTAATACAGCAACCGATAATCCTGCAATAGTGGTGAGCAAAAGCCCGGCATATTGCCAGGAAAAATTATTCGTTACCGCAAAGAACGATAACACTGTAATAAAAAATGTAAAGAACCATAACACCTGCCACTTCCTTTTTTCTTGTAGAAGCATGTGCTTATTTTCAGTGTTATCAAAACGCTCCGGTTTTTCGGCAACTACAGCGATCCCATCCCATTGTTTTTCAAAACCAGGATGTCGCTTCAAATATTCTTTTAAATCGGAAATCAACTCAAACTCTCCGCCCCTTATTCCGATATGCGCCAGAAAAGGAAGAGGAACTTCATTGAGCTTTTCTTTTTCTACTACAAATGCTCCGTTTTCAATATGCAGTTCATCCAATGTATCAGTAATGCTTACTAAAGAAGGATAATCAGGATGAGCTAAGAGTTTTTCCTTAATGTAATTCGATGAAACAGGAATTTTCAGATGATGCAGCCAGCGATATACAAGATGATCAGGATGTCGGTTCATAGCAGGTAATGGTAAATGGTATACTAAAGTTGTGAAAAAAAATAACAGGCTCCATCAAATCATCGGTTATATTTTATAACCTCTCTACGTTTCCCTTTTAAAGGAATCATAAATTCAAAAAAATTATTGATGAATGTTTTTTTGTTCTTATATTTAAATGACCTACCATTAAACTTTATTGTATGTTCACCGGAGAAAATTTAAGACTGCTTCGTACCATCAAAGGCATTCCTCAGAAAACAGTAGCAAAGAAGATGGGTGTAAGCCAGGTGGCTGTTTCAAAAATGGAACATTTGGAAAAAATTTCTGTTGAGAACTTTGAAAAGTGTTTAAAGGCCATTAACTGCACCAGGGAAGATGCTGAGAAAATAAAAGGTTTGTTACCCCGCCCCCGATAAATAAAATAACAGCTTTAAAAAGAATGCTACTGCAACAAAAAATCTTTTCTTCGCCGGCTGAACGGTTTAGAGTTTACTTGTGTTCTACATCTAATCATTTCTTTGTCCGTTAATTCACTATCTCGTCTTGGTGGTAACCTAAAAGAATGAACGGCACATTTATCAATAATCGTTATTTACCTGTAATTTTTGAATTCCAGCAGGATTCATCAGTTTACATAGACCTCGTAAAAAAGTTTTTCCTCCGGAAAATCATTTCGGGCTGTTCTTTATTAAAATCTCAAGTTCCTCAGGGAGAATATTTTTTCTTATTATTTTTTCCTCGCTATCCAATAAAAAATTAGTCGGATACGAATCAATAAAATATTTTTCTGCCTCTTTTCCGTCAATATCCCAAAATTGCTTCCAGTTCAATTCATGTTTTGCGATCGCTTTCAGCCAATCTTTTTTATCGGCACTTTTATCAATACTGATGCCGATGATATCGAAACCGACATCCTTATACCGGGCGTATAAATTACGCATGAGCGGGAACTGAGCTATGCAGGGCCCGCAGTGGCTAAACCAAAAATCTATTAAAGTGTATTTTGCTTTAATGATGTTCTGCAGCTTAACCGCTTTTCCCGAAGAATCTGCTATCGGGATAGAAGGGAACTTTTTACCATTAAGGAATACGGTTTCCATCTTAATTCGTTGAACCATAAATTTGCCCAAAGAGCTATTCTGTAAATGATCATCCAGGTATTGAAAACAGTCCACCACGAATTCCAGGTTTTGGAGATATGAAATATCATTATACAAAATCCATAACGATATAAATGAAGATGGGTGACCATGGATAAAAGTCTTCTTCACAGAATCTATTTTTTTATTCGCAATATTGATGTGATCACAGATACCTTCAAAAGCTGATGGAAGGCGCTCATCAAACGACTTATCAAGGCTATCCAGGATCTCATAATAATTATCCAGACTATCATAAAAAGGGGCTAACGGTTTCTTATAGCTATTCATATATTCATCATTGATCGCAGAACCGGTTATGTTCATGGAACGGTAAAAACTATCGTTCTTGACTGCATTGAAATGGATATTCTGTTTGCCCGGCTCTATAAAAAAATCTTCTGTATACAGGGAATTATTGAATAAGAGGAATACTTTCAGGGGAATGTCAATATCTCCTTCGATAATAAATCGTCCATTCAAGATGGTGCCCCGAAACGAATTTTGCACGGTCGTATCATGAAACCAGGAATACATAATTACCGAACCTGTATCTATCCCCGGTACTTCCCCGGTTAGCCTAAAATGTTCATGTTGTGAATGAACACACAAGCTGCAAAAGAACAACACCGGAACTAGTATAATATGAATTGTAAATCCTTTCATAAACTACATACAGCCAAAAGATTTTTTGCTTTAGTAATAGAAGGAAAAGGGCAGAATGCATTACACTCAATAACACATTCTGCCAGTAATTGTTAGCGACCTGTTGCGCAGACATACGTATCAGTAGTGCCTTCTACCTTACGGCATGTACATCCATGGCCAATTGAATCACAATTACCATTTTCACCACAGGTGCCATTGGTGCATAATCCAGGATCATCAAACCCACCTTTGATTTTTTTCTGCTCTTCTTTGCCTAGTTTTCTCCCTAGACTTCTTAATTTTTCATTCATGTTTTAAAATTTTAAATTTATGCAATCGGCCAGGGTTGTGGTACCAGGCTCTTTACCTCAACTGGTTCACCCCCAGTTGAAAAGGTCTGTTTGCAAACAAATAACTTATACCCGTCCTTGCCTTTTTACACTTCCTTAAACTCGTTTCTATCTTTTTCATTACAAAAATCCCTATCCAAAAACTTTATACACTTATTGAAGGAATAGTTATCAGAAATTTTTTTTCTATATTCGATTCCTTCAATATGCTGATGTTGACTATCCTAAAAGAATGACCGGTATGTGAGAGTAGCTCCTGCTTCAAAAATGCTTTTGAAACCAGAATTTTCACCTTTCGCAGCCAGCGATAAACAAGATGGTTGAGTGGCGGGTTCATAGTCGGTAATGGCAAATGGTACACTAAAGTTGTGAAAAAAAATAATGAGCCTTACCAAATCGGTGGTTATATTTTATAACCTTTCTGATTTTTTTACTTACAGAGAGTCATTCCCCCGGATGTCCGTTTTCGCATTTCTATTTGGTCTTATCAGATAAAAGCTCAATGATATGCGCTTCATAAACATACCGGAATAAAAGTTCTACCCTTCTTTTATCTATGGGTCCGCCTATTCCTGCAAAAGCAACTCTGCCTCGCGGATCCAAAATATAATTCGAAGGATACCCTTGAAGATCGAATGTAAGCAACTTGCAGCTGTCCCTGCTTAAATGATAAATGGGGTATGACAATTTGTATTCTTTCCTGACACGTTCTATAACACTATCATCTTCAAAACTGAATGAAATGAATTTAAAATCTTTATCACTTCTGTATTTATTATAAAGTGTATTCAACGATTCAAATTCAGCAACACAGGGTGCACATGCTTCAAACCAAAAATTAATTAGCGCTGTTTTCCCTTTGATGTCTTTACTTGAAATCTTAGTTCCGGATTCATCTTGCGCACTAAAATCATGAAACTTTTTCCCCAGCAGTAACTTTACTAACGGGTCACTTTCCCTGAAATGGGAAATTGAAATAGAATCATTATTATCCTGTCCAAAACAGACAGAGGAAATGAACAAAAAGAATACAAAATATCTCATTCTTAAATATCACTAAACCTATAGAGAAAAACTAACACCTGGTATAGGAGCAACCTTCATAATTGCATCCATTCTGACAAGCAACTTCACATAAAGGCTCAAGAACATTGCCTGCTGCATCTGTCACCATATAATCACAGGTCATGGAAGAACCGCTTCCGTTTGAGCTGGAGAAGGTATAAGTATAGCATGGCCATTCTTGTACTCCTCCCATAATTTTATATTGCTCTTCTTTGCTTAGTTTTCTACCTAAGCTCTTTAATTTTTCTTTCATGTTTTTAAAATTTAATTTTACAGAATCGGCCTGGGTTCTGGTACCGGGCACTTTACCTCAACTGGTTCACCTAAGTTGAAAAGGTTTGTTTGCAAACAAAAAACTTGTACCCTTCCCTGGCTTTTTACATTTCACTAAACTCGTTTCCATCTTTTTATCATTACAACAATCCCTATCCAAAGACTTTATACACTTATTGAAAGAATGATCATCAGAAATTCCTTTCCCTTCTATATTC
>DASZPW010000419.1:0-7365 GCA_035550155.1 Chitinophagaceae bacterium
TGATTGGGCGACGTTTAAAAAAAAGTCTGCCGCTTCCTGCAAGAAGTTATTCCACTCAACGCATTCGCTGCTATTTCAATAAAGGAGTTTTAAAATATGCGGAATTCAACCTGAAGCTTTTTTTCAAACTTTTATTTAAAAAGGCGAACCTGTTGCTCTCTAACGACCTCGATACTTTAGTGCCAAACTATTTTCTCTCAAAGTTGCGACGTAAAAAATTGGTTTATGACACTCATGAATATTTTACCGGCATGCCGGAATTGCAGACAAAACCATTCAAAAGAAAGATCTGGAGAACTCTTGAAAAGTTCATCCTGCCTCGCCTTAAGTATGCGTACACCGTCAGTGAATCTGTGGCCGGCCAATATGAAAAAGATTATGGTATTAAATTGAAAGTGGTAAGGAACACACCATTGCGGAGCAACCCAATACAGAATTCAAATAAGATTTTTCCGGAAGGAAAAACGATTTTGTTGCTGCAAGGTTCCGGGATAAATAAAGATCGTGGTGCGGAAGAATTAATAGAGAGTATGCAATTACTTCCTGATAATTTTCTTTTAGTACTCATTGGCGGCGGCGAGAGCTGGGAAGAACTAAAAAAACTTTGCCATACCCTTAGTTTGGAAGGCAAAGTAATGTTCATTGAAAAAATCCCATTTGAGGAATTAAAAAAATTTACACCAAGTGCGTATTTAGGATTTTCATTGGACAAGCCTTCTAATCTGAATTACAAACTGAGCCTCCCTAATAAAATTTTTGATTATATCCATGCCGGCGTTCCTATAATAGCGTCTGAGATCAAAGAAGTGAAAAAGATACTGGAAACCTACCACGTTGGCACTACTATCTCTGAAATAAAGCCGCAAGTAATTGCATCAACTGTGTTATCCGTTTTTAAAAATAAGCAGCAATATGACACATGGAAACTAAACACTGCCAAAGCTGCTGATGAATTATGCTGGCAAAAAGAACAAGTGATTTTGAAAGAAATATTTGAAGTAACATAATTTTATTGCTGCTACCGGTTAAAGCCTAACTTTAAAATAGCACAGAACCTTTTCCTGGGGAAAAATGTTATCAGTACAAGTGAATTTAAATAACCATTAATTAAAAAATATATTGTCCGAAAGGCACCTGCATATCGTTTGTCTCGATGTTCCCTGGCCCCCTGATTATGGAGGCGCCATCGACATGATGAACCGGATCATGTTGTTTAAAAAACTTGGTATCAAGATCCATCTTCATTATTTCAGTTATAATGAAAGAGGTACTCCTAATGAATTGAACCAGTTTTGCGAAACCATTCATGTCTACAAAAGAAAAACAGGCTTCAAAGGCCTTTCGCTGAAATTACCTTACATAATTGCTTCCAGGATCAATGACGAACTGATCTCTGATCTCAATAAAGACAATTACCCGATCCTGCTGGAAGGAATTCATTGCACCGGGATCCTTCCGGGTATTGATATAGGAAACCGGAAAGTCGTTGTCCGTATGCATAATGAAGAAAGCATTTATTATAAAGAGCTGGCAAGATCAGAAAAAAATATTTTCAGAAAACTTTATTTCAGTAATGAAAGCAGGCTTTTAAAAAAGTATAATCATCATTTACCCGATGCCTGTATGTACGCCTGCGTATCGCAGGATGATGTTCGTTTGCTTAAAGATCATTTTCATTTGAAGAATGTGGAATTCATCCCGACATTTCCCGATTGGCAGCAGGTGAAAATAGAAGAAGGTGTGGGAAATTTTTGTTTGTATCACGGTAATCTTTCCGTTCCTGAAAATGAAGAGGCAGCCAAATGGTTGTTGCAAAAGGTTTTTACTAAAATTAAAACTCCATTGGTGATCGCCGGTAAAAATCCGTCACAAAGCCTGGAAAAACAGGCGCATCTTTGCCAGCATACCTGCCTGGTCGCTAATCCATCCAAAACAGAAATGGATGATCTCGTTCGCAAGGCTCATATTAATATTCTTCCCTGCTTCAATAAGAAAAATACGGGCATCCGGCTAAAATTACTTCATGCATTGTTTGAAGGCAGGCATTGTATAGTGAATGAGCCGATGGTGGAAGGAACAGGACTAGAAGCCGCTTGTCATATCGGAGCCAATGCCAATGCATTTGCATCTATTGTTCTGCAATTGTATCATCAACCGTTCACGGCTGAAGAAATAAGATTGAGAAAAAAACTGCTGGGAGATACGTACGATAATGAGAAAAATGCTTCCAAGCTTATTCCATACTTATGGTAGCATTGTCGATCACTCTTCCTCTTTCGGTTCGTATCATGCGGGCAGGAAATTTCTGCACCACGATGTAATCATGCGAAGCCATGATCACTGCCGTACCGAAATCTTTTGAAATATTAAAAAGCAAATTCATGATCTCGTCAGAAGTTTCGGGATCAAGATTACCGGTAGGTTCATCAGCCAGCATCACTTTTGGAGAATTCAATAATGCTCGTGCAATATCCACTCTTTGTTGCTCGCCACCGCTTAATTCATAAGGCATTTTAAATCCTTTAGCTTTCAAGCCCACTTTATCCAGCACATCCGCAATTTTTTCGTCCATCATTTTTTCATCGGTCCAGCCGGTGGCTCTTAAAACAAATTTTAAATTGTTATTCACGTTGCGGTCGGTCAGTAATTGAAAATCCTGGAACACTACTCCGAGATTTCGGCGGAGATAAGGAACTTTTTTCCAGTCCAGTGTTTTCAAATTAAAACCGGCGACAGTGCCTTCACCATCCCGCAGCGGTAATTCGCCATAAAGCGTTTTTAACAGGCTGGATTTCCCGGTACCGGTCTTTCCAACCAGGTACACAAACTCACTTGTATTTACCGATAGATTTACATCCTGCAAGATCAGGTTATCACCCTGATAGATATTAGCATGTCTTATTTCGATTATTGCTTCAGCCATCCTTTCCCGTTTGTTGCAAAATAAAGGAAACTATGCGTAGAAATGCTCATTTTTTTCATAAACTAAATTTTTAGTTGTTAAACTAAAAATTTAGTTTTAGCTTCGATTTCTAAATTGATATCATGAAAACATTGACCAAGGCAGAAGAACAGATCATGCAGGCAGTCTGGAAACTGGACAAAGCATTTCTTCGGGAGATCGTAGATGAAATGCCCAATCCAAAACCGCATCAGAATACAGTTGCAACGTTGCTGAAGATCCTGATCGAAAAAGAATTTGTCGGAATAAATACTATTGGGCGGCATCACCAGTACTACCCGCTTATTTCTAAAGATGAATATTCCAAGCGCAGCATCAAACAGCTTGCGAAGAATTATTTCGAAGGCTCGTTCAGTAATGTGGTTTCGTTTCTCGTAAAAGAAAATAATATTTCCGTGGAAGAATTGGAGAGCTTGTTGCACCAGATCAAAAAACAACAAAACCTGAAAAAATGAGAAGCCTGCTTTATTACCTGCTTCAAATGACGATCGCTTCAGGAATTTTGTATGCGTATTATCATTTTGCGCTTCGGAATACAAAATTTCATCGCTACAACCGCTTCTATATTCTTGCAGCCATCATCATCAGTGTTCTCATTCCTTTCATTAATATTCCAATTTATTTTACAGCAGCAGAACGGCAGTCATCCCTGGTGTTTCAAACATTGACCGTCTTCTCTACATCTCAATCTGATGCCGTCATCTCAACACATGCTGTTGATCGAATTATAAAAACCAATTGGTTTACCCTGCCAAATATTTTAACCGGCTTATATATTCTTATTTCCTCTTTTGCATTAGCAAGGATTATTATTTCCCTTAAAAAGATCCGGCACATTATTCAAACCAATCCTGTTGAAGAACTTCAGGATATTCATTTCGTCAATACAAACGAACCCGGAACTCCTTATTCTTTTTTCAGATGGTTATTCTGGAACCGGAAAATAGAACTGCGGTCCGAAAAAGGCGAACAGATATTCCGGCATGAATTATTTCATATTAAGGAAAAACATAGCTGGGATATTTTATTCACAGAATTGCTCAATGTTATTTACTGGATCAATCCTTTTTTCCATCTGCTGAAAAAAGAATTGAAAGCGATTCATGAATTTCTCGCCGATCAGTTTGCTGTTTCAGAAAATCAAAAATGGAAATATGCCGAGCTGCTGCTGATGCAGGCATTAAATACCCAACACCATTTAACCAATCCTTTTTTTCATAACCAAATCAAAAGACGTATAGCCATGTTAACCACATCCACAAAACCCGGGCACCAGTACCTGAGAAAGGTATTGGTGCTGCCGGTTGCCGCCATCGTGCTGGCATTATTTGCGTTTAAGTATAAAGAAAAAGAAAATTCACAAAATCATCTCCCAGCCGGCAAAACATTTACAGTTGTCATTGATGCAGGGCATGGCGGTTCTGAGTTCGGCGTCACCGGAAGTGATGGGGTTTTAGAAAAAAATATCGTTCTTGCTATTGCACAAAAAGTAAAATTGCTAAATGCCGATGATAATCTAAAGATCGTTCTGACCCGTGATGCTGATGCAACAATTCCTCTGCAGGATAGAACAGCTTTAAGTAATAATGAGAACGCAGATCTTTTTGTATCACTACATATCAATGCACAAGCGCAAAAAAGCGAAAGCCCAAATGCAGCGTCAGGAATTGAAGTATATATTCCCGCTCACAATAAAACGTTTTACAGCGAGAACAGAATACTTGCCTCTATTTTACTGAACTATTTTGCACAACTATATACGGTTAACGGATCAATACAACACCGGGATAAGAAAATATGGGTTTTGGAAAATACCAATTGCCCTTCGGCCATGGTTGAATTAGGATATATGAACAATAATGACGATTTGCATTTTATTGAACAAACGGATAACCAGGAGAAAATCGCAAAAGCTATCTTACAAACAATTGATCAATATTTTTTGCAAAAAGGAAGTGATGACTGGGAAGAAAGAAAAAAAGATGTGATTGATACTGTCTCAGCTTTAAGTCAAATTGCTCAAAAGCAGGGACTGAAAAGCAATGGCGCAATTGTTATTGGAGGGAAGCCGGGAAATTCATACTCATTTGTTTCCGATTCGATAATTTTTAAATCAGATTCAAAGAATCCTGAATTGAAAGATGCCTTAATCGTTTTGAATGGAAAGAGGACTGCTGCAGAAACTATTTCCAACAAAACAGTAATAGCAAAATCGGTAACTATATATCCTGAAAATGATCCTCAGGCCATCAGCAAATTTGGAGATGCAGCAAAAAAGGGCGTACTCGTTTTTGAAGACGCAAAGATTCAGGAACATTATGGAAATACTTTTCAAAAAACGGACACCATTAATCCCGATAATAAGATCTTCGAAAAAGTGGAAGTTGAACCCAGCTTCCCCGGAGGAGAATCTGAATGGAAAAAATATCTCGAAAGAAATTTAGTTGGAGTAAATCCCGCGGAAAAAGGAGCTCCAAACGGAACTTATACTGTGTATGTCCAATTCGTTGTTGATAAAGAAGGATATATTAGTGATGTAAAAGCATTGACCCATTATGGATATGGAATGGAAGAAGCGGCAGTAAGAGTCATTAAGAAAGGACCATACTGGAATCCGGCAACGCAAAATGGACGTAAAGTAAAAGCTTATAAAAAGGTACCTATTACTTTTGATATCAGTGATGGGAAAACTTCAATCAGAAGTGTAATAATACATGAAGTAACATTACAGCCCAAAACAAAACCAGAAAATTCAGATTTTCAGAAAGCACTTGTTGTAATTGATGGTGTAGAATATCCCGGCATGAATCAGGAAGAATTAAATAAAAAAGTTCCGGCTCTGGATATTGCTTCTATTGAAATTATTAAGGACGGCGCATCTGCACAATATGGTGAAAAAGGCAGAAATGGTGTGATAAAGATCACTACTAAAAAAAGTAAAACTAAAAAGATAAAAGAAGTTACACTCACTGAAAAGAAATCAGGGGACAATAAAATTTTTGAAAAAGTTGAAGTAGCACCTTCATTTCCTGGTGGACATCAAGCCTGGGAAAGATATTTGGAAAGAACTCTATCCAATTTTAATCCTGCTGACAGTGGTGCAAGCGAAGGCACCTATACAGTCATTGCACAATTTATTGTTGATAAAGAAGGGAATGTTAGTGATGTAAAGACATTAACACATTTCGGGTATGGGATGGAAGACACGGTTATTAAAATGATAAATAACGGCCCCAAATGGGAGCCAGCAATACAGAATGGGCGTAAAGTGACAGCGTATGTAAAACAACCAGTGACTTTTGTGATTACGGATGAAGATGACATACCGGTGAACAATGTATCTCAAAATAAAAAAGAAGTCACTATTGTTGACTTTACTAAAAAAGGGACAAAAGCCAATAATAACGAATCAAACACTTTAAAAAAAGAAGACTTTAACCGTTTATCTGCCATTTACCCAAATCCAACAAACAATAGTGTAACAATTCCTTTCAAATCGGAGAAAGAAGGTAAAGGTGAAATAAGGATCTACGATGAAACAGGGAATTTAAAAATTACATCTCCGACTAGTTTTATGAAAGGCTCTAATAATTTTAATGTAAATATAGCATCACTAGCAAAAGGGGTTTATATCATCAATGTAATCGGAGCGAACAAAACCACAGCCGCATCTTATAAAATGATCAAAGAATAAAATAAAAATTACCAATTGATAGAGCCATTCTTCGTTTTCAGAATCAATTCCTTTTTCTCACTCTTCTCTACCCTGCCGATCACTTTTGCGTCAATACCAAAACCGTCAGCGATGCCGATAATCGTATCGGCATCTTTTTCGTTGGTATAGATCTCCATTCTTGTGCCCATGTTGAATACCTGGTACATTTCCCGGTCATCCGCTTTACTTGCTTCTTGTATCAATTTAAAAATTACAGGAGGTTCAAATAAATTATCTTTTACTATCCGTACATTATCCGAAACATATTTCAAACATTTGGTTTGTCCGCCGCCACTGCAGTGGATCATACCATGAATCGAATCAAAATGATTTTCCAGTATAACTTTTATCACCGGAGCAAAAGTCCTGGTGGGGCTCAAAAGCAATTTACCTACTTCATACTTCTGTCCTCTGTCTTCTACCACATCAGTAACTCTGTGCGGACCGATATACACTACATGCTCATCCAATGAAGTATCGTATGATTCATGAAATCTTGCACCATAGGTTTTATGTAGCACATCATGACGGGCACTTGTGAGTCCATTGCTGGCAATGCCGCTGTTATAAGCCCTTTCATATTTTGCTTGCCCGTAACCAGCTAATCCGACGATCATATTGCCCGCTTTTATTTTTTCATTAGTGATCAGTTTGGATTTTGGCCATCTTGCAGCCATCGTTCCATTCA
>DASZPW010000420.1:0-1659 GCA_035550155.1 Chitinophagaceae bacterium
CATACAATTACAGCCTATGTGGGTGGATGGCTATATCAAACTATGGCAGATGCACGAAAAAATGGAACGTTATACAGAAGCGGAAAAAACCATAAAAAGTTATGCGGAATATAATAGCGAAATAACGGATAGGGAATTGAATGCATTTTATCGAAGGATGATCCAGCGTTTTCCTGCGGTTAGTGATTGGTATTATCGTTTAGGTTTGTTATTGTATAGTCGGGCAGGGGAGCGCATCATGAGTAATTATCTTGATTCGATCGTTTACTTCCCGGTACTAAATAAGGAAATGTTTATTGATCTTGATGTTTACGACAGGCTTCAAACTGACCCGACTCTTTTTATCGGGGATCAAAATGATCCGGCGGCTCCTAAAAATATTACATTAAATCATCAGCGGGAAATGGCTGCGGTTGTATCAATACCCGGCACAGATGAAAAAATCCCTTTGGCTGATGCAATTTATACTCCAAGAAAAGATGCCATTGAGTTTTTATTAAAAGCTGCCGATATGATGACTGAAACGAAGACGGTGGCTGATATTTATTTTAAGGTCGGTAATATTTTTGTGTGGGCAGGCTCCAACAAACAGGCTAATCCCAATTATGCAAAATCTACTCAATTAGATCCCGAGAATGCTGCAACCCGTTTGCGAATGATAGATGTATGCAAAGCAATTTATAAGAACAGGACAGCACTTGAAAACCTTGATTATTTATATAACAATAAAAAAATAAATTTCCCTGATCGTTTGTTGCTGGGTGAATTCAGTATTTATGCCGGGCAATTCGATAAAGCAAAAAAAGTATTGGAAGAGGCTGCAGTTATTTATCCTTATGTTTTACCCGAAATTGCAGATCTGAATGGAAGATTGGAACTCTTGTCAAAAAACCCTGCTAAAGCATTGCCGTATTACAAGGAATTACTGGCTTCTGATCCGGATGATTCTTCAGTGATATACACCATTGCCAAATTGTATGCTCAAATGAAGAATGAGAATGAAGCATGGAAATGGTTGCAGTTATCAATTGATAAAGGCTTTCATTTTTACTGGGTGTTAAAATTAGATACAACCTGGGATAATTACAGATCTAAGAGCAAATGGAATGAGATGACAGGAAAGATCACACCGATCGATTATGGTAAACTCAAACGTTGATCACTGTCCAAACATAATTTTATAAATTGGCTCCTGGTGACAGATATTTGCAGGAATGTAGGGCTTCTCACAATAAGTATGATTCGCTTTATTGATGGTTTGTGTGTTAGTATCCTGGAATATTTGATCCCAGGTAGGAAAGGTTTTTAACTTGCTGCAATAATTTTCCAGGGACATTTTGAAAAAGTAAGAAAAGAATCCGCCAAAACTATTGTTACTGGATGCCCGCTGTCCTTGTTTTGCTGAAGTTGCAATAATGGACATAGGAGTTTTGTTGAAGAAAAGTGTCCGGATATTATCCTCACTCCATTCTACGCCGGAGCCTTTTGTCTTTCCAGGTTTGGTACCGGTGGCATTCACAGAAAAAATATCATCGTCGCAGCAATCGCTCAACACTAAATTGAACCGGGCTCCTTTCTTCCTGATCATGTTGAAAATATCTTCCATGTTCATTGAGTAGGTGATATTATCCTGGCGGTCTTTCCTGATCCATGAGATGC
>DASZPW010000421.1:0-17683 GCA_035550155.1 Chitinophagaceae bacterium
GTAAAAGACTTACTGTTTATAATAATGAGACTGCACCCGTGGCAGAACATTATAAGAAATCAAAAAAATTTCAGGCTGTAAAAGGAGAAGGAACGATTGATGAGATTTTTTTCTCGTTGAGCGAAGCAATTGACAAGAAGCTGAAATAATTTACAGCCGGAAGCGAAGCCATATGACTTTCGAAAAAGAGAATTTTCTTAGAACCCGGTTCATTTCCCTGTTGCAGCAGCTCGATCCTGCCACGGCTCCCCGCTGGGGCAAAATGAATGTGCAGCAAATGACCGAACATTTTGCTGATATGGTTCGCTGGGCCAATGGAAAAGTGAAGCATGAAACCATTCACACTCCCCCGGAAAGATTGCAGGCATACCGGGAATTTTTGATGAGTGATAAGCCATTCAAAGAAAATACGAAGAATCCTTTGATGAACGAACAACCAGAACCGGTCAAACATAAAACAGCTCAGGCCGCCATTGGCGAATTGCATGAAGAACTGATTCACTTTTTTGAAATGTTTGAAAAAAATCCTCAACTTATCATTCGCAATCCTATTTTCGGCGACCTGAATTTTGAGCAGAGTATTCAGTTATTGCACAAACATGCAGTGCATCATCTCCGTCAATTCGGCTTAGAACCGCTTACTGCCTGATCAGCTTTTTTAATAGTGAATCAGCCTTATTGGTGCTGTTGTATATATCATCACGGACATTTGACACTTTCAATTTTTCTGATTCAAGGTATTTGATGTGTTCGGCCATATTATTTTCCAACGAATCCATATTGAATTCATCCATCCATTTGTTCATAGATTCTTCTGCTGCATTCATTTTTGCCTGGATAGAATCAAGTGTTACCTTAAATGCCTCGGATGCTTTCTTCGCTTTTTCAGGCAATGCTTCAATGGAATCAATAGCATGCTGAACTTTTGCTTTGAAAACAGAAAGTTTATTCATTCTTGCCATACTCGCATCATGTCCCGCCATGATATCATCCATTAAACTATCAACCCTGGTTTTAGGCTTTTTATCATTTTTACCGGAGTCATTCGATGAGTTTTTACAGGAGATGCTCAGCATAGCAACCACCACGGATAAAACAAAAAGTATTTTTTTCATAATTGATTTTTTAAAATTACATCTCTTCTTCTTTTTCGCATTTCTCCGTTATTTCATGAAAAATATCATGCAATGAAGAAAGTTTTTCTTTCAATACCTCATCGGTAGCATTATTTTTTACTAATTGATGCAATTCTTTCGATGCTGATACCAGTTTTTTCAGCGAAGCTTTTACGGCGTTTTTGTTATAGCCCTTCGGCGCATCTGATTTTTGCCAGCTAACAGCTTTATTCACCATTTCTCCGCTCCGTGTTTTTATCGGGTCTAATTTTCCTTCTTCAGAAGGATGGAAAGTAGCAGACATTACCTGGTGAAATTCATCCATTTCTTTCCAGCTGGCTTTTTGTTGCGCTTGTGACGAAATACAGATCAACGATAAAGCAACTACTAATAATGAGATCGCTTTTTTCATAATTTAAATTTTGAATGACAAAGATAAGATCGCAAATTGTTTTTTACTTTAATTGTAATTACAGACTTACAGGTCGAATGTTACATGAAACATTCCTTTCACTTTTGATTTGGTTTGGCCTTCGGCAAAATTTTGCGCTACGGGCAATTGAGTATTCATTCCAATGGTCACTTTATTAAAACTCATTTCAAATCCAGCCGCTGCCATCAGCACATTTCCGCCTGTAAGATCCACTTTGGCATTTTGCAATTTATTGACAGCGGAATTTTGAAACAACAAACCAAAATTCGGAGTGATCACCGTTTTCATTGATGAAACAGGAATGGAATAAAAAATAAAACTGTTTGCAGATAAACGATTACCGAAGCGGTATGCATCTGTGTTATCAGTATTGATCTTATAATTTACATTGGCGCTGATTCCCAATTTGTCAATATGAATATCATACATCGCATTCAGCATGACGTCGGTGCTGCCTGAACCAATCTGCGTATTGGCAGCAGCTGCGATATCCGGATCTGTGGGATCGATATGGAATTTTCCAGTCGGCAATTTTACTCCGGCGCCGAGCCATAGTTGTTGCGTCAGCATTTTGTTGTTACCCGTCTTCGAGATCTTATTGAACACTTTATAATTTCCAATTACTGCAATGTCTCCAAAACCGCTTGAATTGCTGATACCTTCATCAGAATTTTGATGATTGAAGTTAAAAGGCAAAAATGTTAGTACCTGCCAGCGTTTCCCGATATTCCATCCTGTCCATAATTCAACTGTTTGGTAAAAATCTTTGCTGAATTGTGTAGGATCATTAGCAAGGCGAGTGCTATAACTACTGAACTGATACCGCAATCCAAAAAAACGATGACTGAATTGTGGCATTAAACCGATATAATAATTGCCCATGCCACATCCGCAGATCTCGCAGGCATTAGAGGAAAATGAAAATAATACAATCGAAAGTACAAATATGATCTTTTTCATAATTCATTTGATTAATGATAATAGATGTAAAAGCATTCGGGCACCTGATCCCGAATAATTAATAAAAACAAGAATAGAATTCAGAAACTTCAGGCAGGAGGATGGAAAATGGAAGGACTGCTATCAAATGTTCTGTTATCGGAAAAAACGAAATAATCTTTGGTATGGAGCGACTCCATTGAAAAAGCATGTATAAAGAATGATATTGAAGAAAGCGCTTCGTTCTTACTGCTCAGTTTGAGTTCCGGGTTTTGCTGATCCTGGTGCTCCTCCTGTTTCAATTTTTTTGCCAGCACACATTTCCCATCGCAGTGCAGCATAGGACGGTACCTGTTTTCACATTGTGTCGCTGCGATATACGACTGGTGAATGTAAAAATTAAGAATTACGATCCCCTGGCTGAACGTTTGCCCCGCAAAACCTATTAATAATATTAAAGCAGCAATTTTTTTCAACGATGACTTTCTTATCAGGCCACAAAGGTAGTTAATGAATAACTACGTCGTATGATTTCAATCATATTCGAAAAATATTATTATAACCATTTCATTTAATTTCGTTGAAGAATAGCAATTGCCTGTGATATGAAAAAACTTGAAAATTATATTGCCGGAAAATGGATCACCGGCGATGGAGATGGACAACCATTGTATGATGCAGTAACCGGTGAAACAATCGCTGCTGCTTCTACAAAGGGATTGGATTTCGGAGCAATGCTCGATCATGGAAGAAAAGTCGGGAACCCGGCTTTACGCAAAATGACTTTTCATGAACGGGGAAGAATGCTGCGGGCATTGGCAAATTATTTATTAGAACGAAAAGAAAAATTTTACCAGGTCAGTTATCATACCGGCGCTACGAAGGCAGACAGCTGGATCGACATCGAAGGCGGAATTGGAAATTTATTCAGCAATGCATCTTTGAGAAGAAAATTTCCGGACCTGTCTTTTTGTACGGATGGCGAATCGATCTCATTGAGCAAATCAGGAAGTTTTATAGGTCATCATATCCTGGTTCCCAAAGAAGGTGTAGCGATCCACATCAACGCTTTTAACTTTCCTGTGTGGGGCATGCTGGAAAAATGTGCCGTGAATTGGTTGGCAGGAATGCCCGCTGTTGTAAAACCAGCTACGATCACTTCTTATCTGACAGAAGCAGTAGTAAAAGAAATTATTGCTTCGCAAATTTTACCGGAAGGGGCTTTACAGTTGATCTGCGGAAGCGCCGGTGATCTGCTGGATCATGTTTCATCGCAGGATGTAGTTACATTCACCGGTTCTGCATCTACGGGATTGATGCTGAAATCTCATCCAACAATTTTGAGTGAATCAGTTCCTTTCAATATGGAAGCGGACTCTTTGAATTGCATTGTGCTTGGTTCAGATGTGCAACCCGGTTCTGCAGAATGGGATATTTTTATAAAAGAAGTAAGAAAAGAAATGACGGTGAAGGCTGGACAAAAATGTACAGCGATCCGAAGAATTTTTGTTCCGGAAAATAAAATGGAAGAAGTATGGAAAGCGATAGCGACTTCATTATCGCAAACAACTATCGGAAATCCTTTGAATGAAAAAGTAAGAATGGGTTCATTGGCAGGAGAAAGCCAGCGATCGGAAGTGAGAGCACAGATTCAAAAATTGCTCGCTTCATCACAAATAGTTTACGGTTCTTTGGATAGTGTAGAAGTAATGGATGCCGATGCAAAAAAAGGAGCGTTTGTCTCTCCGATCTTATTGAAGAATGAAAAACCTTTTACAAGCAATGAAGTACACGAAGTAGAAGTGTTTGGCCCGGTGAGTACCGTGATGCCATATAAAAATCTGGAAGAAGCAATTGATCTGAGTAAAAAAGGTAAAGGATCATTGTGCAGTTCTATTGTAACAGGGGATAATAAAATTGCAACCAGCTATGTTGTCGGTGCAGCGCCGTATCACGGACGCATTTTAATATTGAATGCGGAATGTGCTAAAGAAAGTACGGGTCATGGTTCGCCGTTACCATTACTGGTGCATGGCGGGCCGGGTCGTGCCGGCGGTGGTGAAGAAATGGGAGGTGTTCGTGGCATTAAACATTATATGCAGCGGGTTGCCATACAAGGGTCGCCAACTACTATTACTGCCATAACAAATATTTTTCAGCAACACGCCAAGGGAAACACCAACACTATTCATCCGTTCAAAAAATATTTTGAAGAACTAAATATTGGTGATCAGATCGTCACTGAAAAAAGAACGATCACCTCGCAGGATATTGACCGGTTCGCTGATCTGAGCGGCGATCATTTCTATGCACATTTAAAAGAAACCGATTTCAGCGGCACTATGTTTGAAAGACAAGTAGCACATGGATATTTTATCATGAGTGCTGCAGCCGGGTTGTTTGTGGATAGCTATGAAAAGAACCCTGTACTCCTGAATTATGGCATTGATGAATTGAGATTCACGAAACCTGTGTATCCCGGTGCTGAAATGTATGTTCGCTTTACCTGCAAGGAAAAGATTCCACAAGACAGGAAAGAAGAAAACGAAATTCCGAGAGGAATAGTAAAGTGGTTGGTCGAAATGTTTGATGAAACCAATGAGCATATAGGTGTGGCAACAATTTTAACGATGGTAAAAAGGAAGGGCTAAGAGAAAAAAGAGAAAGGCTAAGAGAGAAAGGAGAAAAAGAGTCAAAAGAGAAAAGCTAATTAAAAGATGGATATTGATAAACTCACAGGGATCATTGTGGATTCATGTATAAAAATTCATTCTAAAATTGGGCCGGGTTGTTTCGAAAGAGTCTATGAAGAAGTGTTGTATTATGAACTTAACAAGCTTGGACTTAAAGTTCAAAGACAATTGCTTTTACCTATCCAATACGAAGAACTGAATATTGAAAACGCATATAAGCTTGACCTCTTAATAGAAAATAAATTAGTATTGGAATTAAAAACTGTATATCCTCTTCCATCAGTTTATTTTAAACAAATCAGAACCCAATTATCATTGTTAGATTTAAAATATGGAATGCTGTTAAATTTTAAAGTAGAATTAATGAAAGATGGAATACATAGAGTTTTCAATAATTTTGGACGAGAGTCACTTTAAAGGATAAATCCATCATTCTCTCTTTTTCTCTTTTAACCTCTTAGCTTATGCCTAACTCAACACAAAACGGCTATGTAAAAACCGAAGCCAGCAATGGAATTACGACTATTGAATTTTTTCATCCGCAGAGTAATTCATTGCCGGGAAAAATTTTACAGGAATTAGCTGCTGCAATTAAACATGCGGGCGAGGATCCTGCGACTGTTGTGGTCATTCTCCGTTCCGCCGGTGAAAAAGTATTTTGTGCCGGAGCTTCTTTTGATGAATTGGTCGCCATACGAAATGAAACTGAAGGATTGAATTTTTTCAGCGGCTTTGCCAATGTCATCAACGCAATGCGAACCTGCCCGAAATTTATCATTGGGCGGATCCAGGGCAAATGCGTAGGTGGAGGTGTTGGCCTTGCTGCATCTGTTGATTATGCTATTGCAACTGAAAATGCCGATATCAAACTCAGCGAACTGGCAATGGGCATCGGGCCTTTTGTTGTTGGACCTGCTGTCGAAAGAAAGATCGGGCTATCAGCATTTTCACAATTATCCATTGATGCTTCGTCGTGGCGAAATGCCCAATGGGCGGGAAGAAAAGGATTGTTTTCCGAAGTATATCCTTCCATTGCAGAAATGGATAAGGCCGTGTTGCAACTGGCGGAACAATTGTCCCATTCCAACCCAGAAGCAATGACGGAAATGAAAAAAATTTATTGGAAAGGAACGGAGCATTGGGATTCATTATTGATTGAACGGGCAACGATCAGCGGACGATTAGTGCTCAGCGATTTTTCAAAAAATGCTATTGAGCAATTTAAAGCAAAAAATAAAAAAACCAATTAATGAAGATTGCAGTTATCGGCGCTAACGGGCAATTAGGATCTGACCTGGTTCTCGAGTTTTCTTCGGAACACCAGGTTACCAGCCTTACTCATGATGATATTGAGATCACTAATATTGATAATGTAAAAAAAGTATTGTCAACAGCAAAGCCGGAGATACTGATCAACACTGCTGCTTATAATAAAGTTCCCGAAGCAGAAAAATTTCCAGAAGAAGCTTTTCGCATCAATGCATTAGGCACTTTGAACCTCGCCAAGATTTGCCAGGATGAAAAAATTCGTTTCCTGCATTATAGTACCGATTATGTTTTTGATGGAAAAAAATTGAAGCATTACATTGAAGATGATCTTCCCAATCCACTCAATGTTTATGGCAATACCAAATTATCGGGAGAGTATTTTGCATTGAATTATTGTGAACATTCTTTTGTTGTGAGAGTGTCGGGGATTTATGGTAAAGTTCCAAGTCGCAGCAAGGGAAGTAATTTTATAAGCTCTATTCTAAAATTAGCAGCCGAAAAACCGGAGGTTAAAGTAGTGAATGATGAAGTGCTCACTCCAACATCAACTTTATCAATTGCAAAAAATACCAAAGAACTGATCCAAACAGAGGCGTACGGTTTATATCACATGAGTTGTGAAGGAGAAGTTTCCTGGTACGAATTTGCCAAAACGATCTGGACAGAACTAAATATCAAAACTCCATTGTATCCCGTGAGTGTAAAAGATTTTCCGCAGGTCGTGAAAAGACCTTTTTATTCTGTTCTTGAAAATTTTAAACTGAAAGCTTTAGGCATAAATAAAATGCCGGATTGGAAAGAAGCGCTATTAAATTTCTTGAAGTAAAAAATCAATCGGATCTTCAATTATTAGTTGATTGAAATGTGAACGGACAACAATGTTTCAGATCATATATTCAATCCGCCACAAACACTGATCACCTGGCCGGTGATGTAATTTCCCCAATCGGATGCAAGAAATAATGCAGTGTTTGCAATTTCTTCCGTAGAAGCAAATCTTCCTAATGGAATTCCGGCTTTGTATTTATCAGCTGTTTCTCCTTCTTTTAAATAACTGGTCATATCTGTTTCTACAAAACCCGGAGCAATAGCATTACAACGAACATTGCGGCTGCCTAATTCTTTTGCAACACTTTTTGTAAAACCAATGATACCGGCTTTACTGGCAGCGTAACTTGTTTGGCCTGCATTTCCCATTTCACCGATCACTGAACTCATATTGATGATAACGCCATTTCTCGATTTCATCATTGGCTTAATAACCTGTTTGGTCATATAAAAAACACTGTTCAGGTTTACTTTGATTACTTCATCCCATTGTTCCGGTGTCAGGCGAAGCATTAAATTATCTTTTGAAATACCGGCATTGTTTACACAGATATCAACAGTTCCAAATTCTTTCAGGACATCATTCACCATTGTTTCGCATTGCGCATAAACGCCGGCATTGCTTTTATAAGCTTTTGCTTTTACTCCCATTCCCTGAAGTTTTGCTTCTAACGTTGATGCTTTTTCAGCACTGCTGTCACTAACATAACTGAATGCAATATGAGCGCCATGTTCTGCAAATTTTAATGCAATGCCTTCGCCGATTCCCCTGGCAGCGCCGGTAATGATCGCAACTTTATTCTCCAGTAATTTCATTGATTATTTTATTTAGTTACAAATGTATCATTATTCATTGTTAGAATTTCTTCAATTAATTTTCTTTCATTACTGAGCCGGGGTACTTTATGTTGCCCACCCAATTTTCCTTTTTTGCGTAGCCATTCGGTGAAACTCCCTTTCTTTAATGAATGAATAAAGGGCATTCTCAATGCAATATCTTTATGCCGTTTGGCTTCGTAATCACTGTTAATACTTTTCAAAGCGGTGTCCAACTCATTTCTGAAATGATAAAGATCATCCGGCTCTTTTTCAAATTCAATGAGCCATTCATGAGCACCATTGGAAGTATCGGAGAAATAAACCGGTGCGGCGGTGTAATCATTTACGACAGCTCCTGTTTTTTCAGATGCGATTGCAATGGCCTTATCAGAATTATCAATGATCAGTTCTTCGCCAAATGCATTAATAAAATGTTTCAACCGGCCTGAAACTTTTATCCGGAATGGCTTTAGTGAAGTGAATTGAATCGTATCTCCCAATAAATAGCGCCATAATCCGCCGTTGGTACTGATGACGAGAGCATAATTTTTCCCAGGCTCTACATTCTCCAGGCCGATAGTTTTCGGAAATTTTTTTCCATATTCACTTACCGGCATAAACTCCATAAAAATCCCATGATCGACAAAGAGCAACATTCCTTCCTGCCCCGGGATATCCTGCGCCGAAAAAAATCCTTCGCTGGCGTTGTACATTTCCAGGTAGTGAATATTTTTCCCGATCAGCTTTTGAAATTGTTCTTTGTACGGAACAAAAGAAACACCGCCGTGCATGAATAATTCAAATGACGGCCACACTTCGGCAATTGTTTTTTTACCGGTGATTTCCAAAATGCGTTTGAATAAAACCAAAGTCCAGGGTGGAACACCGGAAACTGATGTCACGTTTTCTTTAATGGTACTTTGAGCAAGTTTTTCAATTTTACTTTCCCATTCATCCATCAACGCTATGCTGAGATCAGGTGTGCGGACCCAATGGCCCCAAAAAGGAGTATTCTGTAGCAGCACCGCACTCAGATCTCCGTATTGTGCTTCCTTGTTCATGGGATTGATCCGGTGACTGCCACCAATCACCAAGCCTTTCCCGGTCAGCAATTCAGAATTGGGATTGAAATTATAATATAACGTCAGTACATCTTTGGCCGCTTTATAATGACATTCATTGAGACTTTCTTCACTTACCGGAATGAATTTACTTTTATCGCTGGTGGTGCCACTACTCTTGGCAAACCAATAAATAGGAGTGTTCCATAAAATATTTTGTTCGCCTTTCATCATCCTTTCGATATACGGTTTCATGTCATCATATTCATGAACGGGAATAGTTTCTTTGAAAGCACGAATGGTAAATAAACCGGAAAAATTGTATTTGCGTCCGAATTCTGTGTATTGTGCTGCCGTGACGATGTCCTGCAATACATCCCGCTGCGCATCAACTGGATTATTTTTCCATGCTTCGATGCGCCAGAGCCTCATGCGGGCCAATGAAGATATGGCTGGAGATAACAGCTTCATCTAATAGCACCAAAATAAAATAAATTAAGGGAATCTGTGCGATTAAAGGGTTCTTTCTTCCCCGGTAGCTTTAATAGCTTCTTCGTGCAGGTAATCTTTCCGTTTCAATTCAAAATTTCTTCCGAGATATAATTTTCTTACTTCTTCATCTGCAGCCAGTTCTTCGGCTGTGCCGTGTTTGTATATTTTACCTTCAATGAGCAAATAAGCCCGGTCGCAAATAGAAAGAGTTTCTGTTACATTATGATCTGTAATAAGAATACCAATGTTTTTATATTTCAATCGGGCAACGATGGATTGAATATCTTCCACAGCAATGGGATCGATACCCGCAAAAGGTTCGTCCAATAAAATGAATTTTGGATCCACCGCCAATGCCCTTGCAATTTCAGTTCTTCTTCTTTCGCCACCGCTTACCACATCACCGTTACTTTTTCGAACCTTGTGCAGCCGAAATTCATCGATCAATGCTTCCATCTTTTCCTTTTGTTCCGTTTTAGTAAGCTTTGACATTTCCAGGACAGCGGCAATATTATCTTCCACAGTCAGTTTGCGAAACACAGATGCTTCCTGCGGCAAGTAACCAATACCTTTTTGAGCCCTTTTGTACATCGGTAATTTGGTGATATTCTCATCGCCCAGGAAAACTTCACCCTCATCAGGTTTAATTAATCCAACCACCTGGTAAAAAGTGGTGGTTTTGCCTGCGCCGTTGGGTCCGAGCAATCCTACTATTTCTCCCTGGTTCACTTCAATACTTACGTGATTGACAACAGTCCTTCCACCGTAAGTTTTAACGAGGTCATTTGTATGAATACTGAGCGGCATGATGGGCAAAAATAAGGTTTGATGCATTATTGAATGAATGAATGTTGGTATTTAACTGTGTTTTGACTAATATATTTGTAATATTACATTTGTAAATCCCAGTACTCATACACCCGGAGTATAGAGATTTTAAAGGCTAATGCAAATAACCATACGTATTGCCGGTATCGTTCAAACATCTGATCCCGATCGGGTATCGAAGTGTTTTCAATTTTTTCCCTGTCAAACAAATTTTAACTGTTGAACTCAAAATCACTGAGATGAAAAGGATATTGATTTTAATTGCGGGCTGTGTATTGGCAATTCATACCAATGCACAATACATAAAAGATAAAAATGCTTTCGCAAATGCCTTTATAAAAATATTCAGCCAACGGGCCAATGGATTTGATTCTTTAGCAGCCGTGCAGGGAGATGATGACACTTTAAAAGAACCTTACAAAATACTGCCTCAGACCCATGAGTGCTATGTCAGTATGAATTCAGTGTTCGGTGGTCGTTATGTTTTTCCTGATAGTATAAAAGCAGTTAATTTTTTTAAAGAATTGCAGGAATTGCTCCGCTATTCTGCCGGGGCTTATAGCGCAGATGTTGTCTTCGAACCCTTATATGCCGATCCGTTTTATCTTCAATTTTATTTCCGGGACGCCGAAAGCTATACAGAAAACCTGATGACGATTAGTATGTCAGCAATTGAAGAAGGGAAAAATGCCGAAACAGAAGATGGAGATGATGAAGAGCCCGATGAAGCTGCAGTTAGGAACACTCCTTCAAAGGAAAAAGAATTTGAGGTACTCTTACTGATCCATCCGGGTGACGAAATGAGTTATGTTACTTCGGCAGGCGCTAAAATAAATGATGATGCTGTTTCCGCATTTATCAACAAGATGGCATTTGGAACAGATACCATGTTAACCCAGTACAAAGCAAATAAAAGGACAGATCAGCAAAAAAATATTATATATGACAGTAAAATTAACCTCAAAGGATTTTCAACCACTATAACTGAAGTGGCTGGAAAAAAAGTAACAGCAATACATATTACAGCTTTCAGGAATTATAGTTCGCCGTCCTGGGAAAACTTCCGCTCGACACTCGATTCCTTCCTGTTAAAAATGAAAGCAGCAGTGCCCGCCGATTATAGTTATCGTATTTATGCCGACGATAATTTTATTGAATTCAAACCGGCCCGGTTTGCACACTATAACGAAGGTGTGGCTTCCATAGCTATAAAATATTCATTGCTCCAAAATAAAAAGAATACTTACAGGCTGGAACTTGAAATTACAAGAACCTGTCATTCCGTAGCCACAAATGCAAAGCAGAATACCAAACTGGTTACTGAATCCCCGGCACTTTCATCAGAAAAATATTTAAATGAGAATAAAAAGAAAGCCGGAGTGATAACAACAGCTTCCGGGTTACAATATTTTATTCTTAAAAAAGGGAATGGAGCCACTCCGGATGAAAACGATGAATGTGAGTTTTATACTAAAGGCACCCTGTTGAATGGAAACGAGTTTGATAATACTTTTAAAACAAAAAAGCCTATAACAGGAATGACCGGGGCTTTTATTCGTGGATTACAGGAAGGTTTACAATTGATGCCAGTTGGCTCAACATATAGATTTTATATACCATCGGCTTTGGGCTTTGGCGAAGAACAGGCTGGCTCCATACCGGCAGGTTCGGTATTGATATACGAAGTAGAACTGATCGGGGTAAAAAGACATTGACAAAAATGCATTTTATGAGAAGGCCTGAAATTCATTTGAAGTTTACTCTTTTAGTTTTTCTGATCAGTCTCCTGACTAATTCTAATGCACAGGATACAACATATCGCAGGTATTCTTTTACTTTATTCAAACCGGCAGACAGCTATAATGAAAGTATGGTAACTCAATACCCGTGGGAAGTGGTTCAGTATTTTTTCACAGTGCCTGATACCTCCACAATATATGTTGGCCTGTATTCTGAAAATGATTCGTTGGATATAAGATTGGATAACCTGCTCATAAAAAAACGGGCAAAGCAAAATAAAAAGCTGTTTTATTCCATCTCTAAAGAAATATATCCGGGCAAATATAGCATCAGCATCCGGACCCGAAAACCCTGCACTTATTCTATCAATGTTTCCAGGTAAAAAGCCTTTTTTAAGAAAAATAATGGCATAATATTCCTGTTTGCTTTTCAAAGCCTGCATCATTAGCTTTGCAAGTCCCGATAAAAATCGGGATATATTGAATGACCGTTATTGAGCATATCCAGCAGGCTAAAGGCACATTGATTTCATTTGAGATACTGCCGCCATTAAAAGGGAAAGGAATCCAGGCTATTTATAACCATTTAGATCCCTTAATGGAATTCAAACCGGCATTTATCAACGTTACCTATCACCGCAGCGAGCATATTTTCAGAAAAAGAAAAGATGGGAGCTTTGAAAAAGTCATCATTCGCAAACGTCCCGGTACGGAAGCAATTTGTGCTTCTATCATGAACCGCTACACTGTGGATACAGTTCCGCATCTTATCTGCGGCGGATTCAGTATCCAGGAAACAGAAGATGCATTGCTGACGCTGAGTTATCTTGGTATTGATAATGTGTTGGTGTTGCGGGGTGATGCTGCTAAAAATGAAACGACATTCGAACCCGAACCGGATGGCCATAAATATGCGATCGATCTATTGAAGCAGGTAGTGAACCTGAACAATGGTATTTACCTCGAAGAAGAATTAAAAGGAACTGACGGTACCAAATTTTGCGCCGGCGTAGCCGGTTATCCGGAAAAACATTTTGAAGCACCGAATATGGAAACAGACCTGCATTATCTGAAAGCTAAAGTGGATGCCGGTGCTGAATATATCGTGACTCAAATGTTTTTTGATAACAAGAAATTCTTTGATTTTGAAAAAAGGTGTCGTGAAATAGGCATTAATGTGCCGATCATTCCGGGACTTAAACCGATCACATCCAAAAAACAATTGACGATCCTTCCCCGCACTTTTCATGTCGACCTGCCTTCTGATTTAGCCAATGAAATTTTAAAAGCATCTACTGATACCGATGTTGAAAAGATTGGTACCGAGTGGCTGATCGCACAATCCAAAGAATTGAAAAAATCGGGAGTGCCGGTTTTGCATTATTATACTTTGGGCAAACCACAGGTGATCACGAATGTGGTGAAAGAATTATAAGCTAAGATACAAAGAGTAAATGAGAGAAATGTGGTAATTAGTTGATCAGTTAATTTGTTCTGATTATTGTCTATCCTCTTTATCTCTTAGTTTTACTTTGAAATTTCCGCCAGCACTTTTTGATTGATGACAACCGGGTATTTCTTTTTCAACTCCGCCACCCATTTATCCTCCAGCTGTGTTTGATAGTCGCTGATCAAAAGACCTTTTGCTTCGTTAAAGCTCCGTTGCATAGGTTCCGGATATACTTTGAGTATATATGCAAAAGACGCTGTATTATCGTTTTTGTTGATCACTGGTTGGGTCAGCATTCCGGATGAAAAAGAAGTTTTAACTCCCGTAGGTATCTGTGTCCATTCATATCGGCCTGAATCTGCGACAACTTTTTCTGCAAATGGTTCAACATCTTTTTGCCAATGAAGGGGATCTTTTTTCACCGCATCATATACTAAGCTGGAAATGCTTTGATCCGAACAGAAAAAGATCACCGCTTCGGCACTTTGTTTCCACATATATTTTTTCGGATTCTTGTCATACAACGCTACAAGACCCATAGAATCCGCCTGTGATTTATTCCACACTTCCCGCTGCATGATCTCGAAGAATAAATTGCCATCACAAAACTCGTCCATCTGATAGCGAAACTCATCGTTGAACTGCTCCAGGTGTTTGCGATAATAATCCATCGCCACTGCATGAACACAATCATCTATGATCTGCTCATGCGATTTTAATCCGCTGCCGTCTGGCTTAAACCGATATGTCCGGACATAATTGATCCATTGCGGCATTGTATAAATACTATCCCCGATCTGGAATAAAGATGCATTTGTATCAATATTTTTCCCAATGCCCAGCGGTCTGCGATCGATCATGCTGTCCGTGTATGCCCACAGCGCAGCATCATCGTAAGAAGATTTTTTGAAACCAGCTGTTTTGATCACATGGTTATAAACAACATCTTTCGGGATTTGCCAGCGGCTATCGTTCATGGCCCGCTGACGAATTTCTTCTAAATTGTTTTTGTCTTTTGGATCAGTAACAACAGGAATAATTGAAATGCGTTTTACAATATGATAGCCGTGTGAAGTGATAAAAGGTTTGCTCACTGCGCCATCTTTTGGTAAAGCCCAAACTGTATTTTCGAAAACGGGATCGTACCTGCCGGGCGAAAAATCAGGAATAGTACCGCCATTCACAGCAGTTAGATAATCATTGCTGAAGGTATTAGCCAGTTTTGCAAAATCATCCCCGGCCATTATGCGTTGATATAATGAATCAGCAAGATGAGCAATTTGTGCTTTCTTGTTTTCGTCTGCATCAGGAGGAAAAGCCAGCAAAATTTGCTGAGCTCTCATTTTTCCCAACGCTTTTCTTTCATCTAAATTTTTGAAAATATGATAACCGGCTTTGGAGCGATACGGTGCAGAATATTTACCAACCGGTGTGGAATAAGCTAATGTCTCCAATTCATATGGCAAAGTAAACACTGTGATAAATCCAATATCTCCTTTGTTTGTTTTGGCAGAAGGGTCGTCCGAAAACTGTTCTGCAACAGTTGAAAAATTTTCTCCTTGTTTTAATTTACTCAGCACTTCAGCAAGCTTCTTTTGTGCAGCTACGGTATCAATAACTCCCTGCGAGTTTTTTAATGAAATAAAAATATGAGCGATATGAATATCTTTTTGACTTCGTTGAAATGCTTCATTCACTAATTTATCAGCAGTGACGGGATCGATCATGTAATTCTCAACGATCTGGGAACGAAGATTATCCACTTCACCTTTGATCTGCGGTAGTGTATCATAACCACGATCATATGCTTCCTGGATCTTGAGTTTAGATTTTATATAGAGATCGAGATACTCTCTGATCGCTTTTGATTTGTTGGTAACCGGCTGTGTATTGTTCTTGTTGTATGCCCTGAGAAATTCTTTGGCATCCACTGCATGATTTCCATATGTAAAAAGCGTTTGGGAAAAGGAACTGATCGCCATGCAGCAGGTAATGATCATTACCAACCATCTTTTATTCATAGTCTTGAATTTTAATTTTATCCGATCACTGGCCCTTTATTTTCAATTGAAGGATCTCATCAATCTGATCAAAGGTCAGTTTTTTTGCAATGATTTTCTTATCCTTATCCAACAAGTATAAGGTTGGAAAAGATTGTACGTCGTATAGCTGCGAATAACCCGGAACGCCGCTATCCACTCTCGCTTTTTCATCTGCTTTGGAATAATACACATTGGCCCAATCCTGCAGCGAATGTTCATGAATGAATTTCATCCAATCATCTTTGCTGCCATCCGTTTCTTTTGCTACGGCAAATACTTTTAATCCTTCTGCTTTCCATTTGTTCTCATACATGGAATCCAGTTTCGGAACTATTTCTTTGCAATGACCGCAGGTAGGATCCCAGAAGCAAACGACAACATAAGGAGCTTCCGTTGTATAAAGTGTGCGTGATGTTCCTGCAGTATCGGGCAATTCAATATCTGCGGCAGCCGTGCCGGTGATATTAGCCATTAAACTGTAAGCCCGGTCAGCAATGGTCTTGCGTCCTTTGTCTGTCAGCCAGGAGTACGTTTTATCAGAAAAATATTTTTCAAACAAATGAACAAAGACCGCATCTTCCCACATATACTTTTGATTGAGGTAGCGATTCACAAATTTCAATAGCAGGAATTTAGTCATTTCATCGCTGATACTTGCATAGCCGAGCATCCAGTCAATTTCTTTGATCACTGAATCCGGATGCGGTGTGACGAGTTGATCAAAATATTTATCCAGTTTGGCTTCAAATAAACCTGAAGGAGTTCGGGCCAGGCGATCATCCCAGAAATTTACTCCATCCCAAAAATGTTCTTTGAAAAAATGATACGCTTTGATAGAATCATCCTTGTTTTTTGGATCTTTTAAAGGAGGAGGTAATACCGGCTCCTGCATGGCGATCAACAGAGTGCTGAGGATAGTGCCGGAATTTTTTTTGATCAGGTCTTCACGGTATTGTTGTATCCCATCATCCAACTTTTGAATTTCAGTGGTCCAATGAGCAGAGTCTGCAGCATTTTTTGCAGTGGCTAATTTCGTTTTATCAGTTTCGATCATTCCTCCTTTGGAAGACATGGCTTGCTGATAATTCTTGAATAGAACATTATCCGGCGAATTGATAAACTGCACTCCCTGGGTTTGTATAGTTGCAGTGTCGGCAACAAGCGAAAACTTCTGTTGCTTATCGATCAAAATTTCGAAATAACCGTTCTTGCCGGGATAACCCACGAGGTAAATACCTCCGCCTAATTTTTCCGGACCTTTGAAAACCCCTTCACATTTATCATTCAGTTTGACAGAATCAATGACCGGAAGTTGTTTACCAAAATAATATCCGAGATAAACATATTGATTTTTGAAAGGCTTGACCGTGACATGAATTTCGTAACCGGTCGTTTGTGCGGACACAATGCCACCGAGAAACAGAAGGATAATTAATGGGATTCGTTTCATGGAGTTCTGAATAAACGCCTGCGGACAGACGAGCTGCACAAAGATATTTATTAAGGCTTAAAATAGGTAGCGTTTCCGGGTTTAATAGTTGTTAATGGACGAAGGCGGATGGCAAATGGGTTGCAACGAGTTAGTGGCTTATTTTATTGCATTAGTCTAAACGATCCGGGCATTCAATTGCTAAACCTATATTTTTGCGCCGTGCGAAGAAAAAACAGAAATATTGTCCTGGAAAAAGTGTTAGTGGAAGATTATGCCGCCGAGGGCCGTTCACTGGCGAGAGTGGATGGAAAAGTGATCTTCATTGAACGGGTAGTGCCGGGCGATGTGGTAGATGTAAAGATTTTTAAAAATAAAAGAGACTGGGCAGAAGGTTGGCCGCTGAAATTTCATTCATTCTCCAAAGACCGGGTGCAACCATTCTGTTCTCATTTTGGCGTATGCGGCGGATGCCAATGGCAAATGCTGCCTTATGAAAAACAATTACAATATAAGCAAAGACAGGTGATGGATAATTTGCAGCGT